>NZ_JBFARO010000044.1:0-64794 GCF_040677125.1 Actinomadura sp. NPDC049382 | reverse complement strand
ATGCAGTTCCTCGCGGAGGTCGACGGGGATCTCCTCGGGACGGACGCTCGACACGACCGCCTTGTCCTGGTTGAACACGTCGTCGAGGAACCGGCCTTGGGCTGCTTCGCCTTCTTGGCGGCCTTCTTCGCGGCCTTCCGCGGGGCCTTCTTGGGCGCGCGCGCGGGACGGCGCAGCACCATCCAGTTCGCCACCCACGCGGCGATCGCCGCCGAGATGCCCACCTCCAGGGCCGCCAGCAGCCCCACCTGCCAGGCGGACGGCCCCACGGTCGCCATCCGGCCGCCGCCGAGCGGCCCGCCCGACAGCGCGCTGAGCAGCGCCGCCACGGCACCGGTCAGCGCCCCCGACACGAACCCCCACAGCGGCGCGCCCTCCGCCACCGGGCTCGGCAGCGACCTGATCGTGAGGGTGCCGCCGACCGCGCCCGCGACGAACGGCGCGGCCAGCGCGAGCAGCGACAGCGCGGGCGCCGGGCCCGGCTGCGGCAGCGCCGCGAGCGGCGGGAACGCGGGCACGGCGTCCAGGAAGACCCCGGTCGGGGAGACGCTCGTCCCGGCGCCGACCGAGAAGCCCGGCCCGACCGCGTACGCCATCCCCCAGATCACCGCGTTCGGCAGGAAGGCCAGCTCGACCAGCAGCAGCAGGACGCCGCCGACGACGCCGGGGGCGAGCATGCCGTACAGGTCGTCGGCCGCCGCGATGTTCATGGCGAGGGCCGCGCCCACGAGCACCGCGCCCGACGCGAGCAGCACGCCGAGCGCGCCCGCCACCCCGATCACCAGCGAGCGGGGCCGCTCCGGCAGCAGCCGCAGCAGCGCGCCGAGCCCCGACCTCACCCGCCGGCCGCGCGCCTCCGCCGCGACCTGCGCGGCGACCACGGCGCGGGCGGCTCCGAGGCCGCCCGCGATGACGGCGACGAGGAAGCAGCCGACCAGCGCCTGCCAGGCCGACGACCGCACCTCGTCCGAGGACGCGGCGAGCGCGAGCAGGGCGGCCAGCACCGCGTACGGCACGGCCAGCGCGGCGGCGACGTGCACGACCGCGATGCGGGGACGGCGCCGCAGCCCCGCGACGCGGATCATCCACCCGCCGCCCCGGTACAGCAGCACGCCCGGCAGGACGAGCACGCCGAGCGGCAGCAGCCCGACCCGCCCCTGACCGTAGGAGAAGCCCGCGTGGTGGGCGACGAGCCAGAAGTTCACGGCCGTCCGGAACACCCCGGACATCCCGTTGCCCATCGCGGTCTTCGGCGCCGCTATCCACCCGATGAGGGTGATCGTGGTGAGCACCGCGAGGCCGATGCCGACGCACCACAGCGCCGCGACCAGCCCCGTCACGTACAGCGGCCGGGCGGCCTGCGCCGCCGTCCGCTCCCGGGCGGCCTCGCGGCCGGGCCCGGGGCCGGCCTCGGGGGGCGCGCCGCCACCTCCGGCGCGGCCGGTCTCGCTCTTCGCCGGCGCGTCCGTCGCCGGCCGCCGCTGCGGACGCCGCCCGGGGGTCTTGTCGCTCACCGCTCCATGCTGGCACCACGCCCGCCCCGGCCCCGTCCGCCCGCCCGGCGTGTCGCCTTTGTCATCGGCCCCGGGCGCCCGTCCCGTCCGGCCGGACGCGAAAGGACGCCCGGGCCGCCGGGGCGGCTCGGGCGTCCTTTCGGTGGTCCCGCGGAGGTCAGAGCTTCTGCATGATCTCCCGCATGAGGACGGCCGTCTCGCTCGGGGTCTTGCCGACCCGGACGCCGACCTTCTCCAGGGCCTCCTTCTTCGCCTGCGCGGTGCCGGCGGAGCCGGACACGATCGCGCCCGCGTGGCCCATGGTCTTGCCCTCGGGGGCGGTGAACCCGGCGACGTAGCCGACGACCGGCTTGGTCACGTGCTGCTCGATGTAGGCGGCGGCGCGCTCCTCGGCGTCGCCCCCGATCTCACCGATCATCACGATGGCGTCGGTGTCCGGGTCGTCCTGGAACGCCTGGAGGGCATCGATGTGGGTGGTCCCGATGACGGGGTCGCCGCCGATGCCGACGCACGTGGTGAAGCCGATGTCGCGCAGCTCGTACATCATCTGGTACGTCAGCGTGCCGGACTTGGACACGAGGCCGATGCGGCCGGGCGTGGTGATGTCGGCCGGGATGATGCCGGCGTTCGACTTGCCGGGGGACGCGATGCCGGGACAGTTCGGCCCGATGATGCGGGTCTTGTTGCCGTTCTTCTCGGCGTAGGCCCAGAAGTGCGCGGTGTCGTGCACCGGGATGCCCTCGGTGATGACGACGCAGAGCGGGATCTCGGCGTCGATCGCCTCGACGACGGCGTCCTTGGTGAACTTCGGCGGCACGAACACGACCGACACGTCCGCGCCGGTCTGCTCCATGGCCTCCTTGACGGTGCCGAACACCGGGAGGGAGGTGCCGTCGAAGTCGACCGTCTGGCCGGCCTTGCGGGCGTTCACGCCGCCGACGACCTGGGCGCCGGACGCGAGCATCCGGCGGCCGTGCTTGGTGCCCTCGGAGCCGGTGATGCCCTGCACGATGATCTTGCTGTTCTCGGTGAGCCAGATGGCCATGCTCATGCACCTGCCGCTGCGAGTTCGGCGGCGCGCTTGGCCGCTTCGTCCATGGTGTCGACCTGCTGGACGCCGGGCAGCGCCGCGTCGCTGAGGATCTTGCGGCCGAGCTCGGCGTTGTTGCCGTCGAGCCGGACGACGAGGGGCCGGTCGACGGCCTCGCCGCGGTCGGCCAGCAGCTGGTAGGCGGAGACGATGCCGTTGGCGACGGCGTCGCAGGCCGTGATGCCGCCGAAGACGTTGACGAAGACCGACTTGACGGCCGCGTCGGACAGCACGATCTCCAGCCCGTTCGCCATCACCTCGGCGGACGCGCCGCCGCCGATGTCGAGGAAGTTGGCGGGCTTCTGGCCGCCGAACTGCTCGCCGGCGTAGGCGACCACGTCCAGGGTGGACATGACGAGGCCCGCGCCGTTGCCGATGATGCCGACGCTGCCGTCGAGCTTCACGTAGTTGAGGTCCTTGGCCTTGGCCGCGGCCTCCAGCGGGTCGGCGGCGGCCTTGTCCTCGTACTTCTCGTGGTCCTGGCGGAACCCGGCGTTGTCGTCCAGGGTGACCTTGCCGTCGAGGGCCTTCACCTGGCCGTCGGCGGTGAGGATCATCGGGTTCACCTCGACGAGGGAGGCGTCCTCGTCGGTGAACACGGCCCACAGCCGCTCGATCAGCTCGGCGGCGCCGTCGAGGGCCTCCTCGGGCAGCCGGCCCTGCTCGGCGATCGCGCGGGCCTGGGCCCGGTCGACGCCGTCCAGCGGGGAGACGGGGACCATCGCCAGCCGGTCGTGCGGCACCTCCTCGATCTCCACGCCGCCCTCGACGGAGCAGATGGACAGGAAGGTGCGGTTGGCGCGGTCGAGCAGGAAGGAGAAGTAGTACTCCTGCGCGATCGCGCTGCCCTCCTCGACCAGGACCTTGTGGACCGTGTGGCCCTTGATGTCCATGCCGAGGATCCGGCCGGCGAGCGTCTCCGCCTCGTCGGCCGTGTCGGCCAGCTTCACACCGCCGGCCTTGCCGCGGCCGCCGGTCTTCACCTGGGCCTTGACCACGACCTTCTTGCTGCCCGCGGAGAACAGCTCCTCCGCGATGGCGCGCGCTTCCTGGGGAGTATGGGCGACCTTGCCGGTGGGCACCGGTACCCCGTACTCGGCGAAGAGTTCCTTCGCCTGATGTTCGAACAGGTCCACGAGGGCGTCCTTAACGGATCGACAGCCAAAGACCACACGAGTCGGCGATCTACACGGGTTTCCGTGCGGCCGGCACTCTGCGGTCCGCTCCGTCGATGCAGCCTAGTCAACCCGCCTTCATGGTGATGCCGCCGGGTCCATATGTCACCGATAGTTCTCCCCGGCGGCAAGGGCGGCGGGGCCCGAGGTGTCTCATCCTGAGGTGTGGGCACGTAGTGGCTCGTGAGGAGGATGAACCAATTGACGTAGTTTGATGTACTTATTTCGCTGCGCTGGGCTGTGGCGAAGGGGGCGAACGGATGGCGATGGCGGAGGAACGGGACGCGTCCTTCACAGCGTCCGTCACGGCCTCCGTCCACGCACGGCCCGCACCGGGCACTCCCATCGTGCCGCCCGCGCGGCGCGGGCCCGAGCAGCGCGGCACCGGAGGCCGCGGCCGGCGGCGGTCGGGCGCCCGCAAGGTCCGCCGCGCCACCGCGCTGCTGCTCATCGCCGCGCTCATCGCGACCGGCGGCGCCACGGCCCCCGAACCGGCCGGCTCCGGCTGGGCGAGCCCCGGCCTCGTCGGCGGGGGCGGCTGGCCGTTCACCGGCGTCCCGCTCTCCCCCGAGCAGGCCGAAGGGGCCGCCTACCTGCCGGACAGCTCCGTCGTCCGGCTCGCGGACGGGCGCGTGCGGCTGATCCCGTCCGGCGGCGACAAGCCCATCACGGTGGACGCGTCCGACCCGCGCGTCGGCAGGGCCGTCCGGTCCGACAACGCCTGGCTCGCGCAGGGCACCGTCCCCACCGGCGGGCAGGGCCAGACCTACCGCGACATGTCGGCGCGCGCGCTGCTCGACCTGCGGCTCCTCACTCGCCCGAACGGGGCGTCGCTCGCGTCCTGGTACAGCAAGTGGCGGTACTCCTGGCCGCGCGACTCCGCGTTCACCGTCGCCGCCTTCACCGTCACCGGGCACCCGTCGGAGGCCCGCCGCGTCCTGCGCTTCCTCGCGCGCGTGCAGAGCGACAACGGCATGTGGGCCGCGCGCTACAACGCCGACGGGACGGCCGTCACCGACGGCCGCGTCCCGCAGCTCGACTCGCTCGGCTGGGTGCTGTGGGCGGCCTGGTTCTACCGGGTGCAGACCGGCGCGCCGGACGAGCTGCCCGACCTGTGGCCGATGGTGCGGCGCGCCGCCGACCACCTGACCCGCTCGCTGGACGCCGAGGGCCTGCCGCCCGCCTCGTCCGACTACTGGGAGCGCGACCCCGGCCGCGAGCAGGACCCGCGCCGCCCCACGCTCGGCGTCGTCGGCCCCGTGCTGGCGGGGCTGCGGGCCGCCGCCGACCTCGCGGGGATGCGCGGCGAGCCCGGCAAGTCCTCCGAGTGGCTGGGCGCGGCGCAGCGGGTCGCCGACGCCGTGGCCCGGCAGTTCGCGCCCTACGGCTACCCGCGCTCGCCCGTCCCCGGCGGCCTGATGGACACCTCCGTGACGTTCCTCGCCCCGCCGTTCGCGCCGGAGGACCCCGAGGTCACCGCCGCGATCGGGGACGCCGCGCGCAAGCAGTCGCTGCCGAACGGGGGCGTGCTACCGGGCGAGCGCTGGTCCGGCACCCCGGACGTCGCCTGGACCCCGGAGACGGCCCTGTTCGGGCTGAACGCCGCCGCGGCGGGCCGCACGGAGGAGGCGCTCTCCCGGCTGAGCTGGCTGGCGGCGCACCGCACGTCCCTCGGCGTCCTGCCGGAGAAGGTCGGCCCGACCGGCAAGCCCGCCGGTCCGGCGCCGCTCGGGTGGACGGCGTCCCTGGTGCTGCTCAGCCTGGCGGCGCTGGAGCGCCCGCTGCCCGTCCCCTAGCCGAACTGCTCGTAGGCGAGCTTCGCGACGAGCGCGCTGACCACGCAGAGCAGGACGACCCGGACGAACCCCGCGCCGCGTCTGATCGCCATGCGCGCGCCGAGCTGCGCGCCGACCGCGTTGGCCACCGCCATGCCCAGTCCGACCGCCCACAGCACGTGCCCCTGCGCGGCGAAGACGAGCAGCGCCCCGAGGTTGGTGCAGGCGTTGATGATCTTCGAGGTGGCGGACGCGTCCACGAAGTCCATGCCGAGCAGCGCGGTGAACGCCACGACCAGGAACGTCCCGGTGCCGGGCCCGACGAGCCCGTCGTAGAAGGCGATGGCGACGCCCGGGACGAGCACTGCGGCGGCGACCCGGCGGCGGGTCCGCAGCACCAGGCGGGGCGCCCGGCCGAGATCGGGCTTCAGCACCACGATCGCGGCCACCGACAGCAGCACGACCATGATGACCGGCTTGAGGACGTCCGAGGAGATCACCGTCGCGCACAGCGCCCCGCCCGCCGCGCAGCACACCGCGAGCACCCCCGCCGGGACGGCGACGCGCACGTCCGGCTTGGCCTTGCGCGCGTAGGCGACGGCCGCGGACGCCGTGCCCGCGATCGAGCCGAGCTTGTTGGTGGCGAGCGCCGCCGCGACCGGCTGCCCCGGGTTGGCCAGCAGCAGCGCGGGCAGCTGGATCAGCCCGCCCCCGCCCACCACCGCGTCGACCCAGCCGGCCGCGACGGCGGCGGCCAGCAGCATGAGCACCTGCTCGGCGTGCAAGGGGACTCCCGGGGGTAAGGAGTGAATCAGAGATCGCTGGTTACCCTATCGGCGTCCCCGGGGGCGTCACGAGGTCCACTCGTCGGCGAGGACGGCCCAGACCTGGACGTCCCGGCGCTCGCCGCCCAGCGTGAACCCCTGCCGCAGCACGCCCTCGCAGGTCATGCCGAGCCGCTTCGCGACCGCCGCGCTGGCCGTGTTGCGCGGATCGCAGAGCCACTCGACCCGGTGCAGCCCCCGCACGCCGAACGCCCAGTCGATCATGTGGCGGACGGCCGTCGTGATGAGCCCCCGCCCGCGCGCCCCCGCCGCGAGCCAGACGCCCGCCTCGCAGGTGCCCTGACTCGCGTCGAACGTCCGGAAGACGGTCCCGCCCTGGAGGACGCCGTCGACCCAGATGCCGTAGATGCGCCCCCGGTCGGCGGCCTGCTTCTCCGCGTACGACTGGAGCAGGGCGCGGGCCGTCTCCTCGTCCACGACCGTCCGGGCCCAGGGGATGTACTCGTCGATCTCGGCGCGGACCGCCCGCGCGTGCTCGGCGAACTCCGCCGCCCGCCACGGTTCCAGCGGGCGGAGCTCGGCACCGTCGGCGAGCGTGAGAGCGAACATCGGACCTCCAGAGGTACGTACCGAACGTTTGTTATGTATCCTACGGGAATGCCCGCCCGAGGTGATCACGACGCCCGCCGCCGGGACGTGTCCGAGGCCGTCTGGCGCGTCCTCGCCGAGCACGGCTTCGGCGGCCTGACCCTGCGCGCCGTCGCGGCCGAGATGGGCGCCTCCACCGGCCTGCTCACCCACTACTTCCCGAACAAGCGGGCCCTCGTCGAGCACGCCCTCGACGTCGCCGACGAGCGCACCGCCAACCGTCCGCTCCGCACCGCGCGGCCGGGCCTGCCCGGCCTGCGCGCCGCCCTCCTCGACGTCCTGTCCCTCACCCCCGCCGCGACGGCCATGAACCGCGTGTGGGTCAGCTCCTGGGACGTCTCGCTCGCCGACCGCGACCTCGCCGCCCGCCAGCGGGACCGCTACGGCGGCTGGCGCGACCGCCTGCGCCCGCACGTGGCGGCGGCGGTCGCCCGCGGCGAGCTGCCCGGCTCCCGCGACGTGGACGAGGTCGTCGCGTCCGCCGCCGCCTTCGCGCACGGGCTCGTCGTCCACGCCCTCTTCGACCCCGCGGCCTTCCCGCCCGACCGGCAGATCGCCATGCTCGACGGGTTCCTGGCCTCCCTCGCCCCGGGCTCCCCCGCGGAGTGAGAACGCGCGATGCTGGGGCCATGACGATCAGCACGCGGGCCCTCGGCGCCGACTTCCCCACCCCGATCGACGACCGCTACTTCGAGGACTACAAGGAGGGCTCGGTCTACGAGTACGGCCACGTCACGCCGGACGAGGCCGAGATCATCGAGTTCGCCCGCCGGTTCGACCCGCAGCCGATCCACGTCGACCCGGAGTTCGCCGCGACCGGCCCGTTCGCCGGCATCATCGCGAGCGGCTGGCACACCGGCTCGATCATGATGCGGCTGTTCGCCGACCACTTCCTGTCCCGCGTCGCGAGCCTCGCCTCCCCCGGCGTGGACGAGCTGCGCTGGCCGGCGCCCGTCCGCCCCGGCGACCGCCTCCGGCTGCGCGTCGCCGTCCTGGAGGCGCGCCCGTCCCGCTCCAAGCCCGACCGCGGCATCGTCCGCACCCGGGCCGAACTCCTCAACCAGGACGACCAGGTCGTCCTGCACACCCTCCCGATGAACCTCCTGCGCCGCCGCCCCGCCTGACCGGGGCCGGGCGGGTCAGAGCTTCTCGATGGTGGCGAAGCGCAGGACGAGGGTGCGGACCCCGTACTCGCCGCCGAAGTCGATGCTGGCCTTCTCGCCGCGGTCGTAGACCGAGACGACGGTGCCGAGCCCGAACGCGTCGTGGGTGACCTTGTCGCCCGGGGCGAGGGACGGGACGGGGCGGTTCCCCGGTGAGCGGGTGCCGGGCCGCGCCGCCATGCGCGACATCGCCGGGCTGGACGTCGACGACGCCTCGCGCTCCCACTCGACGAGGCTCTTCGGGACCTCGCCGAGGAACCGGGACGGCGGGTTCACCTGCGGCGCGCCCCACGAGCTGCGCATCGCGGCACGGGAGACGTAGAGGCGCTGCCGGGCGCGGGTGATGCCCACGTAGGCGAGGCGGCGCTCCTCTTCGAGCTCCTTCGGGTTGCTCATGGCGCGCAGGTGCGGGAAGACGCCGTCCTCCATGCCGGTGAGGAACACGACCGGGAATTCGAGGCCCTTCGCGGTGTGCAGGGTCATCAGGGTGACGACGCCGTGCTCGCTCTCCTCGGGCTGCTCGCCCGGCGGGACGGGGCCGCCCTTGGCGCCGCCCGGAATGGAGTCGGCGTCGGCGACCAGCGCGACCTGCTCCAGGAACTCGGGGAGGCGGCCCTCGGCGGACTCGCCGTCGAGGCGCTCCTCGAACTCGCGGGCGACGGCCTCCAGCTCCTGGAGGTTCTCGACGCGGGTCTCGTCCTGCGGGTCCTTGGAGTTCTGGAGCTCCTCCAGGTAGCCGCTGGCCTTGAGCACCTCGGCGATCAGGTCGGCGGGGGTGAGCGACTCGGCGGCGGCGCGCAGCTCGTCCAGCAGGGTGACGAACTCGCGGACGGCGTTGATCGAGCGGGTCGCCATGCCGGGGACGTCCTCGGGCACGCGGAGCGCCTGCCAGAACGAGATGCGCTCGCGGGACGCGTACGCCTCGACGCACGCTTCGGCGCGGTCGCCGATGCCGCGCTTCGGGACGTTCAGGATGCGCCGCAACGAGACGGTGTCCTCGGGGTTGGCGAGGCAGCGCAGGTAGGCGAGGGCGTCGCGGATCTCCTTGCGCTCGTAGAACCGGACGCCGCCGACGACCTTGTAGGGCAGGCCGACCCGGATGAACACCTCTTCGAAGACGCGCGACTGGGCGTTGGTGCGGTAGAACACGGCGACGTCGCCGGGGCGGGCGTCGCCCTCGTCGGTGAGCCGGTCGACCTCGTGGGCGACGAACGCGGCCTCGTCGTGCTCGTTGTCGGCCACATAGCCGGTGATCTTGTGGCCCTCGCCCTGGTCGGACCACAGCTTCTTCGGCTTGCGGTCGGCGTTGCGCTCGATCACCGCGTTGGCCGCGGACAGGATCGTCTGCGTGGAGCGGTAGTTCTGCTCCAGCAGGATCGTCGTGGCGTCCGGGTAGTCGCGCTCGAACTCCAGGATGTTGCGGATCGTCGCGCCGCGGAACGCGTAGATCGACTGGTCGGCGTCGCCGACGACGCACAGCTCCGCCGCGCCGACCCCCTCCACGGGGGCGGTCAGCTCGCGGACGAGTTCGTACTGCGCGTGGTTGGTGTCCTGGTACTCGTCGACGAGGACGTGCCGGAACCGGCGCCGGTAGTGCTCGGCGGCCTCCGGGAACACCTGCAGCAGGTTGACCGTCATCATGATCAGGTCGTCGAAGTCCATGGCGCCGGCCTGCTGGAGCCGCGCCTGGTACATCTCGTACGCCTCGGCGAGCGTCTGCTCCATGTGGGTCGAGGCGCGGTCCTTGAACGTCTCGTAGTCGATCAGCTCGTTCTTCAGGTTGGACACCTGGGCGCTGAACGACTTCGGCGGATACCGCTTCGGATCGAGGTCGAGCTCGCGGCAGACCAGCGCCATCAGCCGGTTCGCGTCGGCCTGGTCGTAGATCGAGAAGCTCGTGGGGAAGCCCAGCCGCTTGGCCTCGCGGCGCAGGATCCGCACGCAGGCGGAGTGGAACGTCATCACCCACATGGCGCGCGAGCGCGGCCCGACGAGGGCGTCGACGCGCTCCTTCATCTCGGCGGCGGCCTTGTTGGTGAAGGTGATCGCGAGGATCTGGCCGGGGTGCACGTCCCGCTCGCCGAGCAGGTGCGCGATGCGGTGGGTGAGCACCCGGGTCTTGCCCGAGCCGGCGCCCGCGACGATCAGCAGGGGGCCGCCGGAGTGCACGACGGCGGCGCGCTGCTGCGGGTTGAGGCCATCGAGCAAGGGGTGAGCTTCGGTCTTCGACATCACGTGCGAGTCTACGGCGCGGCGCGGACGATTTCGGCGCCCTGCTGCAAGGGCCCGACACGCTGCAAGGCCCGACGCGACGTGACCGCGGCCGTGGCGGGCCGCGCACGGGCCCGCCACGGCCGGAGGTCAGGACGTCTTGCGGTGGTCGCGGGCCGACTCGGCGGCCGCGTGGACGGTGGCGAGGTCGGCGCCCGTCGCCGCCATGGACGCGGCGGCGACCGCGCCCTCCACCAGGGGAGCGTCCGCGAGCAGGACGTCGTCGCCGTCGGCGTCCTCGATGAGCATCTTGGCGGTGAGGACGGAACTGCCGAGGTCGGCGAGCAGCACCACGCCGTCGCCGTCGCCGGCGGCGGCGACGGCCTGCTCGACCAGGTCGATGCTGGTGCCGAGGCGGCCCTCGGAGTCGCCGCCGGCGGGCTCGACGACGGCCTTGCCGACGCCCATCGCGCGGGCGACCTCGGCGGCGCCCTCGGCCAGCGTCCGGCTGTGCGAGATGATCACGATGCCGACCATCAGCCCTCCCCCGTCACGTCGGCGAGCGCCCCGAACAGGAGCGCGGTGGACGCGGCGCCCGGGTCCAGGTGCCCGACGCTGCGCGCTCCGAGGTAGCTCGCGCGGCCCTTGCGCGCCTGCATCGGGACGGTGTCGTCCGCGCCCTTGGCGGCGGCCTCGGCGGCGGTGCGCACGCACCCGGCGAGGCCGGAGCCGTCCGCCAGCGCCGCCTCGTAGGCCGCGACGGCCGGGGCGAGCGCGTCGACCATCGTCTTGTCGCCGTCGGCGGCCTTCCCGAGGTCGCGGACGCCGTCCAGCGCGGCCCGCAGCGCGGCGCCGAGCGCGGCGGCGTCCACGTCGGCGGCGTCGCCGAGGGCCTTGCCCGCGCGGCGCAGCGCCGTCCCGTAGAGGGGGCCGGACGCGCCGCCGGTCTTGGACACGATGGCGCGCCCGGCCGCGATCAGCACCTTGCCGGGCGGGACGCCGTCCGGGAGGGCCTCGACGGCGGCGCGGAAGCCCCGGTCGAGGTTGTGGCCGTGGTCGCCGTCGCCGATGGCCGCGTCCAGCCGGGTGAGCCGCTCGGCGTCGGCGGTGACCAGTTCGGCGGCCTGCCGGATCCAGGAGGCGAAGTCGTCGGCGCTCATCGAGCCGGGGTTCATCGAGCCCGTGTTCATCGGCCCCACCGGAGCCCGGGGGTCTCGACGGGCGCGTCCCAGAGGCGGGTCAGGTCGGGCGTCATCCGGCAGACGCTGATCATGCAGCCGGCCATCTCCAGGCTCGTCACGTACGGGCCGACCAGGGTGCGGACGACGGTCGCGCCGTGCCCCTCCAGCCATTCGGCCGCCGCCGCGTAGGCGATGTACTGCTCGATCAGCGGGGTGCCGCCCATCCCGTTCACCAGCACCAGCACCTCGGCCCCGGACAGCGCCATGTCCGCGTCGATCGCGCTGAGCGACGCGGCCACGATCTCCGCCGCCGTGCCGAGCGCGACACGCTCCCGGCCAGGCTCGCCGTGGATGCCGATGCCGAGCTCCATCTCGCCCTCGCCGAGCTCGAACGTGGGGGTCCCGGCGGCGGGCACCGTGCACGGCGAGATCGCGACGCCGAACGACCGGCTGCGCTCGTTGACCTCCCGCGCCACCGCCGCGACCGCGTCCAGCGCCGCGCCCTCCTCGGCGAGCGCGCCGGCGATCTTCTCGACGAACAGGGTCGCGCCGGTGCCGCGCCGCCCGGCGGTGAACGTGCTGTCCTCGACGGCGACGTCGTCGTTCACGATGACCGAGGTGACCTCGATGTCCTCGTCCTCGGCGAGTTCGGCGGCCAGCTGGAAGTTCATGACGTCACCGGTGTAGTTCTTCACCAGGTGCACCACTCCGGCGCCGCCGTTCACCGCCATCGTCGCCGCGATGATCTGGTCGGGGACGGGCGAGGTGAACACTTCGCCGCAGCAGGCCGCGTCCAGCATGCCGTGGCCGACGAACCCGGCGTGCAGCGGCTCGTGACCGGATCCCCCGCCCGACACCAGGGCGACCTTCCCGGCGCGGGGCGCGTCCGCCCGCACGACGGTGCCGTTCGCCGGGTCGACGTTCAGCGAGGGGTGCGCGGCGGCCAGGCCGCGCAGCGCGTCGGAGACCACGTCCGCCGGGGCGTTGATGAGTTTGCGCATGTCTCTTGCTCTACCCCGGTGCGGCGCCGCGTCCCAGACCCAATCGCGGACGGTCCGCGATCTTCACCGCCCGCGCCCGTATAGGTTTTCGGTCGTGACCAACGGACCCGCGTTCCTCTACGACTGCGACACCGGCATCGACGACGCGATGACGCTGCTCTACCTGGCCTCGCTGGTCCGGGCGGGCGAGGCGGAACTGGCGGCGGTCGGCACGGTGCACGGCAACATCGACCCGCTGACCGGCGCGCTGAACACGCTGCGCGTGCTGGAGGCGGCCGGGATCACCGGGGGCGTCCCGGTCGCGGTCGGCGCGGACCGGCCGATGGCGCAGGACGTCCACTACGCCCTGGACTGGCACGGGACGGACGGCCTCGGCGACACGCACCTGCCCGACCCGGCGGGACGGCCGGTCGCCGAGCCCGCCCCGGCGCAGATCGTCCGGCTGGCGCGCGAGCGGCCCGGCGAGCTGACACTGCTCGCGACCGGCCCGCTGACGAACCTGGGCGCGGCGCTGCTGCTGGACGGCGAACTCCCGTCGCTGATCCGCGAGGTCGTCGTCATGGGCGGCGCGTTCGACCACCCGGGCAACATCACGACGCACGCCGAGGCGAACATCTGGCACGACCCGGAGGCCGCCGACCTGGTGTTCGCGGCGGACTGGCCGGTCGTGCTGGTGCCGCTGGACGCCACCCACCCGACCGCCGTCCACGACGACTGGCTCGACCGGCTCGCCGCGCACGACGGCGAGGTCGCCCGCTTCGCCGCCCGGATCCTGAAGTTCTACGAGGTCGCCTACACGCCGACGCTGAAGCGCCGGGGCGCGGTCATCCACGACGCGCTCGCCGCGATGCTGGCCGTGGACCCGGGTCTCGGCGAGTACGCCCACCGGCCCGTCCGGGTGGAGCTGCGGGGCGAGCTGACGCGCGGCACGACCGTGTGGGACGCGCGGTCGCTGCCCGCCGAGGACACCCGCCGCCCGGTCAAGGTCGCCGTCGGCAGCGACGTGGCGGCGTTCCAGGACCGGCTTCTCGCGGCGCTGACCTCGTTCTGAGCGCGTCCCGACCGCGCTCCGACCCCGCGGCGCGCGAATACCTGATCTTCCGGAGGTGCCCGGAACGTTCGCGGACCTTATTGTTGAAACCGTGACCAACGTTCTGGACGACGAGGGGCCGAGCGGAGCGCGTCCGCTGGACGGCGGCGGGCCGGGGCCGGAGGACGGCGGAGTGCGGCGGGTCCTCGCCGTGATGGCGCACCCCGACGACGTCGACTTCGGCGCGGCCGGGACCGTGGCGGGCTGGACCGACCAGGGCATCGAGGTCGTCTACCTCATGGTGACCGACGGCGACGCGGGCGGCTTTGACGACAAGGTCTCCCGCGCGGAGATGGCGACGCTGCGCCGGGAGGAGCAGCGCGCGGCGGCCAAGTGCGTCGGGGTGGCCGACGTCCGGTTCCTCGGCTACCCGGACGGCCGCGTCGAGGCGACCCTGGACCTGCGCCGCGACATCGCCCGGGTGATCCGGCAGGTGCGGCCGGACCTGGTGCTGATGCCGAGCCCGGAGCGCAACTACGAGCGGATCTACCCGAGCCACCCCGACCACCGGGCGGTCGGCTCGGCCGCGCTCGACGCCGTCTACCCCGACGCCCGCAACCCGTACGCGTTCCCGGAGCTGCTCGCCGACGAGGGCCTGGAGGCGTGGACGGCGCGGGAGGTGTGGATCAGCGGCGGTCCCGTCGTGAACCACTACGTCGACATCACCGACCGCTTCGAGCGCAAGGTGAACGCGCTGCGCGCGCACGTGAGCCAGACCGGGCACATGGGCGACGGGCTGCCGGAGATGCTGCGCGGCTGGCTGGGCGCCAACGCGGCGGCGGCGGGCCTGCCGGAGGGCCGCCTCGCCGAGTCCTTCCAGGTCGTCGACACCGCCTGAACGCACTCCCAAATTTCGGTCACGCTATAAATCCGCCCCCTTACATGCCGTAATTGGTCGCAGATCGGGCATGCACCCCACGTGACAGAACACGGGGGGTTGTCATGCCGCATGAGATCGAGGCCACCGCCAGATCCCGCGCCGAACCGGAAGTGATCTTCAAGCACCTGTGCCTCGCCGAGGCGTGGGGCGAGTGGGGCGGCTTCTGGATCCGCGCGCGGCGCGAGGCCGACGGGACCGAGCACCCGAACGGCATCGGGGCCGTCCGGACCGTCCCGCCCTGGCGCGAGGAGGTCGTGGCCTGGGACCCGCCGCGGCACTACGGCTACATCGCCCGCACCGGCCCGCCCCGGCGCCGCGTCCTGGTCGACGTGACGCTGGAGCCGCACTCCGGCGGGACGCTGATCCGCTGGCGCGGCGAGGTCGAGGGGTTCCCGGGGACCGGCCGCGTCACGCGGGCCGCCCTGCGCCGCCGGTTCGGGTCGTACGCGCGCCGCGTCGCCTGGCACGCCGAGCGCTGCGAGCCCGGCTGCCCGGCACGGCTGCCCGGCGTCCTCTAGCGCTCTCCGGAACATCACCTGTCGCACGAATTCGGGGGGATCGATGCGACGTCATATCATCGTGCTCGCCCTGGCCGCGGGCGCCACCGGAGCGGGACTCACCGCCCACTGGCTCGTCGCCGACGCACCGCAGCGCAAGAGCGGTGCGACCGTCGGCGCCACCGGACCGATCAAGGCCGGGCGGGAGGCGGCCGTGGCGAACGAGGCCCGGACCCGCCCGTTCGACCGGACGGCGCTGACCCAGGCCGTCCGCGCCTACCTCGGCACCCGTCCGGGCAAGGCGGGGATCATGGCCACCGACCTGCGCACGGGCCTGTCCTTCGGGGAGAACGAGAACGGGCGGTTCGTCACCGCGAGCGTCATGAAGGTCGACATCCTGTCCAGCCTCGTCCTGCGGCAGCAGCGCGGGCGGGACGCGCTGACGGCGGGGCAGCGGGACCTCGCCGGGCAGATGATCCGCGAGAGCGACAACTCGGCGGCCGACGCGCTCTACTCCGCGGCCGGCGGCAACGGCGGCGTCAGGAAGGCGAACCGGAGCCTCGGCCTGAGGAACACCACGCCGTTCGCCGGGTCGTGGGGCTCGTCCCTGACGACACCGGCCGACCAGGTGCGCCTGCTGCGGAACCTGGCATCGGACAAGAGCCCCATCAAGGCGGCGAACCGCCAGTACATCCTGGGCCTGATGGGCACGGTGGTGAAGGAGCAGGCGTGGGGCGTCAGCGCGGCGGCCCGTCCGGGCGAGAAGGTGGCGCTGAAGAACGGCTGGACGCCGGTCCGCTTCCAGGGGCACGGATGGGCGGTCAACAGCATCGGCCGCATCACCGGACGCGACCACGACTTCCTGATCGCGGTGTGCAGCGGGGACAGCCCGACGATGGAGAAGGGCGTGGACACGGTCGAGCACATGGCCGAGATGGTCGTGAGCACCATGCGCGACTCGCATCCGTGAGCCGGCGGGGTCGCGGGGCTCCCGGAACGGTCACGGGGTCCCGCGGGCCCGGGCGGCGGGCCGGCCGCCCGGCGGACGCCGGTCACCTCAGGGGCGCACCGGCCGGGTGAGCTTCGTGCCGTCGTTCGCCGCGACGATCACGCAGGTGACGGTGCGGTCGCCCTGCCGCCACGACTCGTCCGTGGGGTAGTAGAAGGAGTTCGCGAGGCGGCTCGCCGCCGGGTCGCGGTTGATGCGCGCGCGGGTGCGGAGCTTGCAGCCGTCCGACGCCTGCTGCTGCAGCTCGGACTCCGGCGGCATGAGGGAGCCCGTCAGCCGGAAGACCGCCGCGACCTCGCCGTCATGCGGCCCGGTGCACGGCACGATCTTCACGCTCTCGACCTCCACCGGCTCGGTGTCGGACGGGTTGGCCGCGGTCGCGGCGTCGTTGATGCAGTCGCCGACCTTCATCTTCTGCGCGTCCACCGTCTGGGTCTTGCTCTGCGACGGCCGCGGCAGCGCGCTGTCGCCGTCGGACGAGGAGTCGCTGGCGGCGGCCACGACGCCGACCACGACCGCGCCGAGGATCCAGAAGGAGGACAGGACGATGCCGGCGATCGCGAACCCGCGGCCGCGCCCGCCGTTCCGGCCGATCTGGCTCAGCGAGATCGCCCCGAGGATGATCCCGAGGACGCCGAGGCAGCCGAGCAGCCCGGTGATGAAGGCCGCGACCGCGAGCCCGTTGGTCGAGTCGTTGCGGTACGGGGAGCCGTACCCGGGCGGGCCGGGCGGGCCGGGCGGCGCCGGCGGCGGCTGGTAAGGGGGCTGCGGACCCGGGTACCCGGATCCGGGGGGAGGATATGTCATGACCAGTGACTGTATCGGGCACCGATATACGTTTGCGGCGTAATGATCGCCGCGTGGGCGGCCGGACCGGGCGCTGGTCAGACCGGGCGGCGATCAGACCAGGCGGTGGTCAGACCAGGCGGTGGTCAGACCAGGCGGCGGGCCGCGGCCCAGCGCGACAGCTCGTGCCGGTTCGACAGCTGCAGCTTCCGCAGCACGCTGCTCACGTGCGTCTCGACCGTCTTCACCGAGATGAACAGCTCCTTGGCGATCTCCTTGTAGGCGTAGCCGCGCGCGATCAGCCGCAGGACGTCCCGCTCCCGCTGGGTGATCTGGTCGAGCTCGGGGTCCACGGCGGGGACGTCGGACGCGGCGAACGCGTCGAGCACGAACCCGGCGAGCCGCGGCGAGAACACGGCGTCGCCCTCCGCGACCCGGCCGATCGCGTCCGTCAGCTCCGGCCCCGAGATCGTCTTGGTGACGTAGCCGCGCGCCCCGCCGCGCACGACCCCGATCACGTCCTCCGCCGCGTCCGACACCGACAGCGCGAGGAACTTGGACGGGACGGCGCCGTGCAGCCGGCGCAGCACCTCGATCCCGCCGCCGCCCGGCAGGTGCACGTCCAGCAGCACCACGTCCGGCCGCGCCTCGCGGATCACCGCCACCGCCTCGTCGACGTCGCCCGCCTCCCCGACGATCTCGACGCCGCCGCCCAGCTCCGCCTTCACGCCGGTCCGGAACATCTGGTGGTCGTCCACCAGCACGACCCGCTTCAACGCGTCACTCATGCCCTGCTCCTTCGAGGGGGGACGACCCCCCACGCCCCCCCGGATCGCTCCGCTCACGATTTCTTGATCTCCAGCCGAACCTCGGTGCCCTCGCCGGGAGCGGTGCGGACGGTCGCCTTCCCGCCGTTGCGCTCCATACGTCCGATGATGGACCCTCGGACGCCCATCCGGTCCGCCGGGACCGCGTCGAAGTCGAATCCCTTGCCCCGGTCGCGGACGAAGATGGCGATCTCCTCGCCCGAGACCTCCGCGTACACCGACACCGACGGCGCCTCCGCGTACTTGGCGGCGTTCACCATCGCCTCCCGCGCGGCCTGCAGCGCCGCGCCGAGCCGCTCGTCCAGCGCCGTGTCGCCCACGCAGACGATCTCGATGGGCACGCCGTGGTCGTCCTCGACCTCCCCGGCGGCCTCCCTGATCGCAGCGGCGAACGTCAGGTCGGGGTCGGCGCGCGGCTGGTAGAGCCACGTCCGCAGCGTCCGCTCCTGGGACCGGGCGAGCCGCTGCACCTCCCGCGTGTCGTGTGCGTTCCGCTGGATCAGCGTCAGCGTGTGCAGCACCGAGTCGTGGATGTGCGCGGCCAGTTCGGCGCGCTCCTGGGAGCGGATGCGCTCGTGCCGCTCGGCGTCGAGGTCCTGCCAGAGCCGCACCACCCACGGCGTCACGATCACCGCGACCCCGGTCAGGATGATCAGCATGGCGACGATCACGGACCGCGCCTGCGCGGCCTCCACGTTCTGCACGACGACGCCGCCGATGCCGCCGACGACCAGCAGCAGCCCGAGCAGGCTGCGCAGCCACCGCTGGCGGAGCGGCAGCGTCCACCGCTGCCGCTGGTCGCGGTCGGCCTGCTGCCACAGGATCGCGGCGCCGACCCCGCCGACGACGAACGGCCACAGCGCCCACTGGACGACCCCCGCCGCGCCCCACGGCAGCGCCGCGAGCCCCAGCGTGACGGCCGTGTAGGCGAGCAGCTGGCCCCAGTCGCGGCCGCGCCGGCGACCGCCCGGCACCGCACCCGTCCCGGTGGCCGTCGCACCGTCCCGCGGCGCCTTCTCGGCGACGGGCACCAGGATCCAGAACGCGGCGTACGCGGCGACGCCGAGCCCGCTCGCCACCGTCAGCAGCACGAACGCGGCCCGGACGAGCACCACGTCCACGCCCAGATGCCCGGCGAGGCCGCGGCACACCCCGGCCAGCAGCCTGCCCTCGGCGGCGCGCTCCAGCGGCGGCGACGGCACCGGCGCCGCGTCCGGGCGTCCCGCCGCCTCGGTGCCCGCCTTCTCCGTGCCCGCCGCCTCCCGGCTCACCGCCGCCCTTCCCTCGGAACTCCCACGTCACCGATCGTCACACGCCCCGGGCCCGGACCGCATCAGGGACCTACCCCGGTCCCGGTTCAGGGTCGGGTCAGGGACGTCCCCGATACCCCGCGCGGCGGGCCGCAGGCCACCATATGGGCATGGGCATGGCAGGGATGGACGCCGAGCAGGCGACGCGGGAGCGGACGGGGCCGGGCTATTCGCGGCTGGCGCGGGACGCCGACCGGCGGCTCCTCGCCGGCGTGTGCACGGGGCTCGGCCGCTACACCGGCATCGACCCGGTCGTCTTCCGGGTGGGCTTCGCGATCCTCGTGCTGGCGCACGGGCAGGGGGTCCTCCTCTACATCGCGGCGGCGCTGCTGATGCCCGGGAGCCCCGGCGAGTCGTCGCTCGCGGAGCAGCTGTTCAAGCGGTGGTTCGACGCGCAGGCCGTCCTGTCGATCCTCGGCGCGCTGCTGTGCGTCGGCGTCGCGCTCAGCCTGCTCGGCGGGGCCTACACCGACACGATCGCCGTGATGGTGGTGTTCGGGCTGGTGCTGGTGGTGGCGCACTCGCGGGGCGCGGACCTGGTGGCCGCCGCGCGGTCGGTCCCCGAGCGGCTCGCCGGGCACCCGCCGGAGCCGTCCGCCGCGTGGGAGCGGCCGGCGGCGGGCGGCGTGTCGCTCGACAAGGACGTCCCCGAGGGGCCGCGGGCGGGCGGCGGGCTGCCCGCCGGAATGATCGACCTCGCCGAGTACTCCGCCACGCGCGCCGGCGCGCACACCGAGGACGTCCCCGCGGCGAAGGCCGGCCGGGAGGCGTGCGGGAAGCGCGACCGGTCGCCGGCGACGGCGATCACGCTGCTGGCCGCGATGGCCGCGGGCGCGGCGCTGATCCCCGTCGCGAACGGGTACCCGGCGCCCGACTCGTGGCTGATCGTCATGGCGCCCGCGCTCGCGGTCGTCGGGCTCGGCCTCGTCGTCGGCGGCTGGTTCCGGACGCGGGGCCTCGCCACGGCGGGCACCCTGCTGACCCTGAGCATGCTGACCACGACCGTGGCGGGGGACATGCCGCGCAACGCCGAGTACGGGGCCGTCGACTGGCGTCCCACCGACATGTCGCAGACGAACCAGGTCTACAAGGTCGGCGTCGGCCAGGGCGACCTCGACCTCACGGCGCTGCCGATCGCCCCCGGCCAGCGCGTCACCATCGACGCGGAGGTGCTCCTCGGCGGGCTGGCGGTCACGCTGCCGCCCGGCGCCCGGGTCACCGTGGACGCGCGGATCGCGCTCGGCGACCTGCGCGTCCAGAACCGGACGACGAGCGGGCCCAACGCCAAGGTCACGCAGGTCCTCGAACCGGAGACGCCGGGCGGCAACCCGCCGCTGATCGAGCTGCGCATACGCGGGAAGGTCGGAGACGTGGACGTGAACCGTGGCTGAGCGGCGAGAGAGCGCGGGGAGCGCGGTGAAGCGGTACCGGTTCGACCCGGCGGGGCCGGTGACGGGGGTGTTCTTCCTCGCCCTGGCGGGGCTGTTCCTCGCCGAGGGGCTGTCGGACGAGCGGATCCTGTCCGGGACCGTGCTGGCCCCGGTGGTGCTGATCGGCCTCGGCCTCGTCGGGACCGTCCGGGTGCTGACCCGCGGGCGCCGCCGGCACCTGCGCTGATCCCGCCGCCGCCCGCGCTCGTCCCGCCGTCGCGGCCCGCGCTGATCCCGTCGCCGGGGAACGGGAAGTAGGGTGATCTCCGACGGCAGATGAGGGAGCGGATCTCCGGGAGCGGGTTTCCATGACGGGGCAGGCCGGGGCGCCCGACGCGGGCTGCGCGGACGTGCTGCCCGGATCCCGGTCCGCGCTGGACCCGGGCCGCGCCATCAAGCCCGGACGGCACGGCCTCTCCCCCGAGACCGTCGCCGGCATCCAGCGGGGGCGGCTGATCGACGCGTTCGTCCAGGTCGTCTCCGAGCGCGGGTTCGCGCACACCACGATCAGCCGGGTCACCGAGGCCGCCGGCGTCACCAAGAAGACGTTCTACGCGCACTTCACCGATCTGGACGAGTGCTTCCTCGCCGCCTACCGGCGCGGCATGGACATCCTGCTCGGCCGCATGACGCAGGCGTACGAGGCGGCGCCGAGCCCCCCGGACGGGATCCACGCGGCGCTGCGCACGCTGCTCGCCGCGCTGGCCCGCGAGCCCCGGTTCGCGCGGGCGTCGCTGGTGGAGGCGCACGCGGCGGGCCCGCAGGTGCGGCAGGCGCGGCTGGACGACCTCGCCCGGTTCCGCGCGTTCTTCACCGGCCCGTCGCTGCCGCCCGTCCCGGTCGCCGTGGTCGACGCGATCGTGGGCGGCGTCTACAGCGCGATCCACGTCCAGATGGAGACGGGCGACGCGGCGGAGCTGCCGTCGCTGCTGCCCTCGCTGACCTATTTCGCGCTGCTGCCGCTCGTCGGCCGGGAGGCGGCGTCCCGCTACCTCACCGACGAGGCGCGTTAAGGCCGGGCGTCCGGCTCGTCGGCGTGCGGGCCGACGGCGTGCGGGCCGACGGCGTGCAGGCTGACGGCGTGCAGGCTGACGGCGAAGGCCGGGCCGGGGTTGGTGAGCGCCTGCGGGCCGCCGTGCACGCGGACCCGGTTGGCGCGCAGCGGCCGCTCGGTGACGCCGCGCTCGGTGATCGCGACGACGGCCAGCTCCCCCGCGACGAGGGTGCTGACGCCGCCGTGCACGGTGCCGCCGTGGCCGGGCGGCCAGGTCGTCAGCCAGACGCCGTCGCCGAGCGGGACGTCCCGCGGGCCGGCCGCGTCGAACCGGACGAGCCGCCACCACGCGTCGGGGCGTCCGGCCAGGTCGCGGACGCGGGCGGCGAGCTGCCCGGCGGTCGGCGGGCGGACGGCGACGGCGCGGCCGTGCGGATCGTCCTGGCCGCGCATGGCGATGTCGGGAACCACGGAGAGGTCCATGGGAAGACGGGTCCTTCGTGTGTACGGATGTCGGGCCGGTGCGAACGGTTCAGCGACAACACGAAGGACACAGCGCGCTGGCCGCGCGGCGCAGGGCCACGGGGCTGCTGGTCGACGCCTGGGTCGACGGGCGCTCGGTCACGAGCACAAGGAGACACTCGGTCACCGAGGATTGTCAAACCGATCACCGCGTGTCCACCGCGAATCCGTTCCGCCCGGCGAGCATGCCCGGGAGCGGATCAAGGAACGGAGCACCCATGGACCGTCGAACCGTGCTGCGCGGTGGCCTTCTGATGACCGGCGCCGCGGCGCTGCCGACCGCGGCCGCGCGGCCCGCCGCGGCGCTGCTGCGCGGCCGCCCGGCCCTCACGCACGGCGTGCAGAGCGGCGACGTGACCGCGCGGGAGGCGGTGGTGTGGGCGCGTTCCGACCGTCCCGCCCGGATGCTCGTCGAGGTGGGCCGCCGGCCCGACTTCCGGGACGCCCGCACCGTGCGCGGCCCCGTCGTGACCCCGGACACCGACCTCACCGGCAAGGCGCTGCTGCGCGGCCTGCCGCCGGGCGAGGAGCTGCACTACCGGGTGCGGCTGGCCGACCTCGACCGGGGGCTGTCGTCCGAGCCGGTCGCCGGGCGGCTGCGCACCGCGCCCCGGCGGCGGCAGGACATCCGCTTCGTCTGGTCGGGCGACCTCGCCGGCCAGGGCTGGGGCATCAACCCCGACCTGGGCGGCTACCGGATCTTCACGGCGATGGACCGCCGCGATCCCGACTTCTTCCTGTGCAGCGGCGACTTCGTCTACTCCGACGGCCCTTTGACCGAGACGGTGGCGCTCCCGGACGGCCGTACGTGGCGCAACATCGTCACAGAGGAGAAGTCGGCCGTCGCGCAGACGCTCGCCGAGTACCGAGGGCAGTTCCGCTACAACCTGATGGACGCGAACCTCAGGGCGTTCAACGCGCGGGTCCCGATGCTCTACCAGTGGGACGACCACGAGGTCACGAACAACTGGTATCCGGGTGAGATCCTCGACCTCCCGCAGTACACCGAGAAGCGGGTGGACGTCCTGGCGGGGCGCGCGCGCAGGGCGATGCTCGAATACACGCCCGTCCGCACCGCGCGCTCCGGCCGCCTCTACCGGAAGATCTCCTACGGCCCGCTGCTGGACGTCTTCATGCTCGACATGCGGACGTACAAGTCCCCGAACGACGCCGGCACGTCCCCGACCCAGCGGGACGGCCTGCTCGGCGCCGAGCAGGCGGCCTGGCTCAAGCGCGAGCTGCGCCACTCGAAGGCCACCTGGAAGGTCGTCGCGGCCGACCTGCCCCTCGGGCTGATCGTCCCCGACGGCACCGCGCAGGAGTCCGCCGCCCAGGGCGACGGCGGCGCCCCGCTCGGCCGGGAGCGCGAGATCGCCGACCTGCTCTCGTACGCGCGGCGGCACCGCGTCCGGAACATGGTCTGGCTGACCGCGGACGTCCACTACACGGCGGCCCACTACTACGACCCCGCGAAGGCCGCCTTCTCCGACTTCGACCCGTTCTGGGAGTTCGTCTCCGGGCCGCTCAACGCCGGCGCCTTCGGCCCGAACAAGCTCGACGGCACGTTCGGTCCCCAGCTCAAGTTCGTCCAGGCGCCGCCTCGCGCGAACACGTCCCCGGCCGAGGGCTTCCAGTTCTTCGGGGAGGTCGAGATCGACGGACGGTCGGAGACGCTCACCGTCCACCTGCGGGACCTCCACGGCACCGCCCTGCACACCGAGATCCTCTCGCCGCGCCGCTGAACGGCCGCCGGGCCGGGCACCGGGTCAGCGGCTGATGAGCAGATAGACGAGCCCGCTGAGGACCAGCGTCAGAGCCAAGGAACCCAGACAGCCAAGGCGAGAGGAGGAGAAGAGGAACATAACGCCCTCTTACCCCGAAGGTTCCTTTTCGCGTGCAACAACGGCCATCGTTGCATCAGACGTCGGTAAATAAGCGATCCCAGGGGCTAGTACGGAATTCAACCCCGGCATAGGTTCGTAGGGTCGCCTTCCACGGAGGTGGCCCCGATGACGTGGCCTGACCAGCGCGCCCCGCCCTGGGGACTTCTCTCCATGTCCACCCCGAGACGTCCCTGGGAGAAACGCATGCCACGTATCCGTGTCGAGGTCGACGGGACGACGTACGAAGACGACGTCGAACCGCGCCTCCTTCTCGTCCACTATCTGCGCGAACGGCTGGGAAAGGTCGGGACCCCGGTCGGGTGCGACACCAGCAACTGCGGAGCCTGCACCGTCCTGATGGACGGGATGAGCGTGAAGAGCTGCTCCGTACTGGCCGTCCAGGCGGACGGCCGCGACGTGACGACCGTCGAGGGCCTCGGCATCGACGGAGAGACGCATCCGATGCAGCGGGCCTTCCACGAGGAGCACGCGCTCCAGTGCGGCTACTGCACGCCCGGCATGATCATGGCGTCGCTGGATCTGCTGCGGGAGAACCCCGACCCGTCCGAGGCGGAGGTCCGGGAGGGGCTTGAGGGCAACCTGTGCCGGTGCACGGGCTACCAGAACATCGTCAAGGCGGTGCGGCGGGCGGCGAGCGAGATGCGCGAGCCCGCCGGGCGGGAGGTGACGCCGTGACCGTGCAGGAGGTCGGCAGTCCGCGCAAGCGGTCGGAGGACGCCCGGCTCATCACCGGCCGCACCCGGTGGACCGACAACATGACCCCGGCGGGCACGCTGCACGTGGCGTTCCTGCGCAGCCCGCTCGCGCACGCGCGGATCACGGCCGTCGACACGTCCCAGGCGAAGAAGAGTCCCGGCGTGGTCGCGGTGTTCAGCGGGCAGGACCTCGCCGACGAGCAGGGGTCGCTGCCGTGCGCATGGGTCGTCACCGAGGACATGAAGCACCCGGACCACCCGCCCATGGCGGTGACCGAGGTGCGCTACGTCGGTGAACCCGTGGCGTGCGTCATCGCCCGCGACAAGGCCGCCGCCGTGGACGCCCTGGAAGAGATCGACGTCGACTACGAGCCGCTGTCCGCGGTGGTGGACATGGAGGCGGCACTGGCCGAGGGCGCCGACCTCGTGCACGACGACCTGGGGACGAACAAGTCCTACACGTGGGTGTTCGAGAACGGGGATCTCGACGCCGCGATGAGGGACGCCCCGGTCGTCATCGAGCGCCGCTACGTCCAGCAGAGGCTCATCCCCACGGCGATGGAGCCGCGGTCGGTGCTGTGCGTCCCGGAGGGCGACGAGTTCACGCTGTACTCGGCGACGCAGATCCCGCACATCCTGCGGCTGATGCTGGCCACGGTGACCGGCATCCCCGAGCACCGGATCAGGGTCGTCGCCCCGGACGTCGGCGGCGGCTTCGGCTCCAAGCTCCAGGTGTACGGGGAGGAGGTGCTCGCGCTGCTGCTGGCCCGCCGGCTCGGCCGCCCGGTCAAGTGGACGGAGACGCGCAGCGAGGGCAACATGACCGTCCACCACGGGCGGGACCAGATCCAGCGGCTCACGCTCGCGGCCGACCGCGACGGCCGGATCCGCGGCCTGAAGGTGGATCTGCTGGCCGACATGGGCGCGTACCTCATGCTGGTCACGCCCGGCATCCCGCTCCTGGGCGCGTTCATGTTCAACGGCATCTACAAGATGGACGCGCTGTCGTTCACCTGCACGGGCGTCTTCACGACGAAGATGCCCACGGACGCGTACCGGGGCGCGGGCCGTCCCGAGGCCACGTACGCGATCGAGCGGCTGATGGACGAGCTCGCCAACGAGCTCGGCATCGACCCCATCGAGGTGCGCCGCCGCAACTGGATCAAGCACGAGGAGTTCCCGTACGAGACGATCGCGGGCCTCACCTACGACTCCGGCAACTACGAGGCGGCGACCGACAAGGCCCTGGAGCTGTTCGAGTACGACAAGCTCCGCGCCGAACAGGCCGACCGGCGGGAGCGCCAAGACCCCGTCCAGCTCGGCATCGGCGTGTCCACGTTCACGGAGATGTGCGGGCTCGCGCCCTCGCGCGTGCTGGGTTCGCTCTCCTACGGCGCAGGCGGATGGGAGCACGCGGCTGTGCGCGTCCTGCCGTCCGGCAAGGTCGAGGTGGTCACGGGCTCGTCCGCGCATGGGCAGGGCCATGAGACGGCCTGGGCGCAGATCACCGCGGACAGGCTCGGCGTCCCGTTCGAGGACGTGAAGGTCCTGCACGGCGACACGGCCATCTCGCACAAGGGCATGGACACCTACGGGTCCCGTTCCCTTGCCGTGGGCGGGGTCGCGCTGTTCTCCGCCTGCGAGAAGGTCGTCGACAAGGCCCGCAAGGTCGCCGCGCACCTACTGGAGGCGTCCGAGCAGGACCTGGAGTTCAGCGGCGGACGGTTCAGCGTCCGCGGCGTCCAGCAGGAGGGCAAGACGCTGCAGGAGGTCGCGCTGGCCGCGTTCGCCGCGCACGACCTGCCGGATGGCATCGAGCCCTCGCTCGACTCCGACGCCACGTTCGACCCGGACAACTTCTCCTTCCCGCACGGCACGCACCTGTGCGCGGCGGAGGTCGACACCGAGACGGGCATGGTGAAGATCCGCAAGTACGTGGCGGTCGACGACGTCGGCAAGGTCGTCAACCCGCTCATCGTGGAGGGCCAGGTCCACGGCGGGCTCGCGCAGGGCATCGCGCAGGCGCTCTACGAGGAGGCCGTGTACGACGACGACGGCAACCTGACGACGACCACGATGGCCGACTACCTGATCCCGTCCGCGATGGACCTGCCGACGTTCACGACCGACCGCACGGAGACCCCGGCCACGTCCAACCCGATGGGCGTGAAGGGCGTCGGCGAGGCGGGCACGATCGCCTCCACCCCGGCGGTCGTCAACGCGATCGTGGACGCGCTGCGCCCGCACGGCGTCCACGACGTGCCGATGCCGTGCACGCCCGAACGCGTCTGGCGCGCGCTGCGCGCCGAATCCACGCCCGCGGCCGCCGAACCGGGCGCCGGCGGCGGGCTCGGCTCGGCCGGAGGTGACCTGTGATCCCCGCGACGTTCGACTACGCGCGGCCCGCCACGGTCGACGACGCCGTCAGGGCGCTGTCGGACGCGGGCGAGGACGCGAAGGTGCTGGCCGGCGGGCAGAGCCTGATGCCGCTGCTGCGGATGCGGCTCGCCATCCCGGACGCGCTGATCGACCTGGACCGGCTCGACGGGCTCCGCGAGATCCGCGACGCCGGCGACGCGATCGTCATCGGCGCGATGGCGACGCACCACCAGGTGATGCGCGACCCGCTGGTGCGCGAGCACGCCCCGCTGATCGCGGTGACGACGGAGACGGTCGCCGACCCGGCCGTCCGGCACCGGGGCACGTTCGGCGGGTCGCTCGCCCACGCCGACTCGGCCGCCGACCTGCCCGCGGTCGCGCTGGCGCTGGACGCGGTGCTGCTCGTCCGGTCCGTGCGCGGCGAGCGGGAGATCCCCGCGGCGGAGTTCTTCGTCGACTGGATGACGACGGCGATGGAACCCGACGAGCTGCTCGTGGGCGTGCGCGTGCCGAAGCTCGGCGCGGGCTGGGGCGTGCACTACGAGAAGTTCCACCGGACGGCGCAGGCGTGGGCGATCGTCGGCGTCGCGTGCGCCGTCCGCCGCGACGGTGACGGCGTCGGGGAGGCGCGGGTCGCGCTGAGCAGCATGGGCCCGGTGCCCGTGCGGGCGAGCGCGGTCGAGACCGCCGTCCGGGGCGGGCCCGCGTCCGAGGACGCGTACCGCACCGCCGCCGCGCAGGCCGCGGCCGGCACCGAGCCGCCCACCGACCTGCACGGGTCGTCGGAGTACCGGACGCATCTGGCGACGGTGCTCACCGCGCGGGCGCTGGCGGCGGCCGCCGGCTGATCTGAGCCGCGAGCATGCGGCCGGGTCCCGTCGCCCCGGGGCCCGGCCGCATGATCGCCACGCCGCCGGGTAACGGACCGCCTGTCGGCGGACCCCACTGGCGACGCGGCGGACCACCGCCGTAGGGTCGCGGACAAGTTCTCCGGACGATAAGGACTTTGCTCATGGAGCTCGACCACGAATTCACCGTCCCCGTACCGGTGGATCAGGCCTGGTCGGTGCTGCTCGACGTGGAGCGGGTCGCGGCCTGCATGCCGGGCGCGACGCTCGACTCGGTCGACGGCGAGGAGTACTCGGGGCGGATGAAGGTGAAGGTCGGCGCGATGACCATCACCTACCGCGGCACCGCGCGGATCGTCTCGGCGGACGAGGCCGGCCGCGCCGTGACGATGGAGGCCGCCGCGAAGGAGGCGCGCGGCTCCGGCACGGCGTCGGCGACCGTCCAGGCGCGGCTGCACGCCGAGGACGGCACCACGCGGGTGGCCGTGCACACCAAGCTGAACGTGACGGGGCGGCCCGCGCAGTTCGGCCGCAACATCCTGTCCGAGGTCGGTTCGAAGATCATCGCGCGGTTCGCGAAGGCGCTGGCGGCCGAGCTGGAGTCGTCCGGCGAGGCGGCCGGGGCCGCCGAGGCGCCGGCCGGGGCGGCCGAGGCGCCGGCCGGGGCCGCCGAGGCCCCCGCCAAGCCCGTCGCCGTGCCGGACCTGGAGCCGGAGGCGCCCGCGAAGCCGGCGGAGCCGGAGGACAAGCCGGGCCCCGTGAAGGCCACGGAGGAGGCCGCCGCCAGGGCCGAGGCGGCCGTCCCCGCCGCCGCGCCGGAGCGGCCCGCGCGGCGCCCGCTGCACGTGGCGGACGAGGAGGACGCGATCGACCTGCTGGAGGTCGCGGGGCCCTCGGTCGCCAAGCGGGCCGTCCCGGCGCTCGGCGGGCTGGTCGCGCTGCTGCTCGCCATCCGGTTCCTCGTGCGACGGCGCCGCCGCAAGCGCTGACGCCGGGACCGGTCTGCGGGGCCGGTCAGCAGGGCCGGTCGGCGGAGGGCCGAGCGCAGGGGCGGGGTCAAGCACGGGTCAACGATCCGCCCGCGTACGGCGACGACGGTGGAACGCGCCGCCGCCGATGCCGTCGGCTTGTCCCGTGGACACGATCGAGCTCCAGCGGGTCGCGCGGATCGAGAACGACAACTGGTGGTACCGCGAGCGGCGGGACGTCCTGACCGCGGAGCTGCTGCGGTTCAGCATGCCGGGGACGGCCGTCGACATCGGCTGCGCGTCCGGCGCGGCCTGCCGGGTCCTCGCCGAGCACGGCTGGCGCGCGACGGGCATCGACCTGAGCCCGGACGCGGTGTCCCTGGCGCGCGCGCACGGCACCGAGGCGTACGAGGGCGACGCGCGCTACCTGCCGCTGCCGCCGTCCGAGTACGACCTGGCGCTGGCGCTGGACGTCCTGGAGCACATCGAGGACGACGCGCGCGCGGCGGCGGAGATCGCCCGGGTGCTGCGGCCGGGCGGCGTCGCACTCGTGTCCGTGCCGTGCGACATGGCGCTGTGGTCGGCCCATGACGTCGCTGTCGGCCGCGTCCGCCGCTACACCCGCCGGGCGCTCACCGAGCTGGTCGAGGGCGCCGGACTGGTGCTGGAGGGGCTGTGGAGCCGGGGCGTGGTGCTCCGGCCGCTCCTGCGCCGGTTCAGGCACCGGACGGCCCGCCGCGAGGACCTCGCCCCGCTGCACCCGCTCGCCAACGAGGCGCTGCGGCTGTCCGCCGCGCTGGAGCGGCGGCTGCCGCTGGGCGGCTGCCCCGGGACCTGGCTGTTCGCGCGGGCCCGCCGCCCCGGCTGACCCGTCACGCGCCCTCCGTCACGGGCCCCCGTCACGCACGCCCCGTCACGCGCTCCCGTCGCCGAAGAGGCGGTCGACGACCCTGGCCGCCGCCTTCCCGTCGTCGTGCGGGCAGTACTTCACGAAGAAGCGGTCGTAGGCGTCCGCGTACTGCTCCTCGCTGCCGGGCGCGGCCTTGACCGCCTTGGCGACCTCGGTCGGCGTCCTCACGAGCGGGCCGGGCGCCTCCGCCTCCAGATCGATGTAGAGGCCGCGCAGATGGTCGCGGTACCACTCCAGGTCGTAGGTGTAGAGGACGATGGGGCGCCCTAGGACGGCGTAGTCGAACATGGCGGACGAGTAGTCCGTGACGAGCACGTCCGCCGCCATGTAGAGCTCGGCCACGTCGGGGTAGCGGGTGACGTCGATGACGAAGTCGTCCGTCACCACAGGGGCCTTGTCCGTGACGGCGTGGTGGGCCCGCAGGAGGACGACGTGGTCGTCGCCCAGGACCTGGCGCATGGCGTCCATGTCGAGTGCGAGCGAGAAGCCCTGCTTGCCGGGGGCGTGGCGCCGGTCGTCCCGCCAGGTCGGGGCGTACAGGACGACCTTCTTGCCGTCAGGGATCCCCAGGCGCTTGCGTATGCCCGTCCCGATGTTCTCCCACTCGGGGTTGCTGAGGACGTCGTTGCGCGGGTAGCCCGCCTCCATGACCTCGCCCTCGTAGTGGAACGCCTGACGCATGACCTCGGTGGCGTACGGGCTCGGGGACAGCAGCAGGTCCCATCGCGGCACCTCCCAGTCCAGCCAGGGGCGCTGCTCGCTGCGCTGGTAGGGGACGTCCTTGAGGTCGTGGCCGATGCGCTTCAGCGGGGTGCCGTGCCAGGTCTGGACGTAGGTCTGGCCCTCACGCTTCATGTACCAGCCGGGGAGACAGTGGTTCGTGATGATGTGCCGTGCGCGCGCGAGCACGCGGTAGTGCTCGCGGGTTCCTTCCAGCACTGTCCTGGTCTTGGCGTCCTCTTGGGCGTCGATGGAGAACTGGCCGTCCTGGGTGACCCACACGCACTCCACGTCGGTGTTACGGCGTACGAGTTCCTCGTAGATGGCCCTGGGGCTACAGCTGTACTGGGTTCCGGCGTAGCTGCAGAAGACGGCGACGTCCGCCAGGGGGCTGCGCAGGTAGACGGGGTAGTCGCGCTGCCAGAGCTGCACCTGCGCGTGCCCGCCTCGCTCGTCGTCGCCGTAGGCGGGACGGCTGTGCAGTACCAGCGCATCGATCTGGTGGACGCCCACCTCGAACTCGTGCGTGCCGACGCGCCGCCAGGCGGGCAGAGCCGCGATCGCCTCGCGCTCGACGACGACCGCCACGTCCCCCTCGGTGGATCGCGCCAGCACGTCCCATGTGCCGCTGCTCAACGGCAGGTCCGTCCCGAAGACGGCCATGGCGGCAGGTGTGAAGGCCGCGGAGAAGTTGTCCTCTTCCCAGGTGACGGGGACGCGCTGCTCGTCGCCGGACCTGCGCCGCCGGAGCACGAAATGGTCGGGGCGGTTCTCGGGGTCGGCGAAGTCGCCGTGCAGCGTGAGCCGTCCGTCGGCGTCCCACTCGGCCGTCCGGACGACCGGGCGGACGCTGCGCTCGACGCCGCGCAGGTTGCCGAACGCCGTCCGCGTCAGCGCGAACTCCCTGCGCCCGCCGCCGGCGGCCGCGGGCAGCAGGCAGCGCACGGGCTTGACGTTGCTCGCGACGGTGAGCCGCAGCGGGCCGCCCTCGCCGGTCAGCCGGACGTCCCAGTCGATGGCGTCCCGCAGGTGCGCCTGGCGGGGCGCGGGGCCGTCCCGCAGGGAGGACAGGAACTCCAGCGGCAGCCGGGCGGTGAAGTCGAAGCCGGTGCCCTCCGCCATCCGCAGGACGGACGACTGGCGCAGCGTCACCTCGCCGCGGACCTCCTCCCCGCCGTGCCGGCGGGCCGCGACCATGGCGGCGCCGGCGCCGAGGGCGCGCCGCGTCCAGCCGGACAGTTCGAGCGCGTCCCCGTCGACGCGGATGCGGGTGAGGACGGCCTTGGCCCGCTTGACGTGGACCACGAACAGGTCGTCGTCACCGGCGGCGGGCTGGACGGCGACGTGCTCGTCCACCTGCCGCGCCGCCGTCCAGCGCACGGCCGGGGCGGTCGCGGTGAGCCGCTGCGCCGCCCTGCGCCCCGCCGTGGAGACCTCGGCGAACAGCTCGTAGGTGGCCGTCCGCCACTCGTCGCCGTCCAGCAGGTACTCCGGCTCCACCCGCGCGGTGAAACCGGACCAGTCGTAGGACACGGCCGACTGGCCTGACGCCGCCGTGACGTCCGGGCGGCGGACCCGCTCCACCGGCAGCCGGATCTCCCGCCCGGTCTTCGCGTCCCGCATCCAGAGCCGGATGCGGGAGTCCGCCTCCGACGACACCTCGAACCGGTCGAAGCGGGCGTGCCCTTGGATGATGAGGGTGTCGACGTCCCATTCGACCCCGTCGACGTCCGCCAGCAGGCCGATCTCCTCGGTGACCTCGTACACGGCCTCGGGGATGCGGAGCTCGGCGTCCTCGTAGAACGGGTAGCGGGCGTACCAGCGCGGACGCAGGCGCCCCTTGGACACGACCGGAACGTCCTGGAGGCCGTTCGCCTCGAAGCGGAGCACGTCGAGCAGTTCGGGCACCTTCCGCTCGCTGAGCAGGTGCAGTTCCAGGCGCCGGATCGCCTCCAGCCCGGCGGCGGCCGAACGGTCGGCGTCGGCGACGACCTCCGCGCCGAGCTTGACCAGGCGCTCGCGCTCCTCGTCGGTGGCGCCCGGCAGGGCGAGCATCAGCTCGCGCACGTCGAGGTCCAGCGCGTACATGTCGTGGACGGCGAGAAGCTCCGGCGCGTGGTCGTGGACGTAGTTCCGCACGGCGGCGAGGGTCGCCATCCGGTGGGTGATGTGGGCCGAGTCGGGACGGAGCCGCGTGGCCGTTCCCGGGCGGTCGCGCCAGTAGTAGACGGTCGTGTCCAACACGTCCACGAGGGAGGCCAAGAGCTGGGTCTGGACGGCGACCAAGGCGTCCTGGTCCGTGCCCAGTTCGAGGTTGTGCGCGTCCCAGAACGAACGGCGGTAGACCTTGTTCCAGAGCATCCGGTCCTGGAGGAGGGCGGGGTGCCGGGTCACGTGCGTCGACCGCATCGTCTTCGCGTAGGGCTCGCTGTGCAGCGGGGACTGCCACACCTGCTCCTCGTCCAGGCACATGACGTTTCCGCCGGCGATGTCCGATCCGGTGGAGTCCAGGGTGCCGACCAGCAGCTCGTAGGCGTAGGGCGGGAGCGCGTCCTCGCCGTCCGCGAACGCCAGGTACCTGCCCTTGGCCTGTTCGACGCCGGCGTCACCGGCGGGTGCGTCGGGGCCGGGCCGCAGCAGCGTGAAGCGGTCGTCGCGCCCGGCGAACTCCTCGGCGACGGCGACGTCGCCGCCGTCGGCCGCGTCGTCCACCATGAGCACCTCGACGTCGCGCAACGTCTGCGCGGCGAGCGACTCCAGGCACTCGGCGAGGCGGCCGCCGGTGCTGCGGAACGGGACGACGATGCTGATCTGCGGGGACACGAGCGACTCCGTGATGGGGTGGAAGCGGGGTGAGCGAGGTGGTGCGGCGGGCGGCCGGGGTCAGCGCAGCACGCGGTCGAGGACGCGGGCGGCGGCCTGGCCGTCGTCGTGCGGGCAGTACCGGGCGGTGAACGCGGCGCGCGCGTCCCGGAACCCGGCGTCGAGCGCGGCCGGGTCGCGCAGCGCCTCGACGACCTCCCGCGACGTCCGCAGCAGCGGCCCGGGGGCCTCCGCGTCGAAGTCGAAGTAGAAGCCGCGCACGTGGTCGCGGTAGCGCTCCAGGTCGTAGGCGAAGAACACCATCGGCCGGCCGGTGACGGCGAAGTCGAACATGGACGACGAGTAGTCCGTGACGAGCACATCGCAGATCAGGAAGAGTTCGGAGATGTCGGGGTAGACGGACACGTCCATCACGCAGTCGCCCGGCCGCAGCTTCGGCCGGTCGGTGACGAGGTAGTGCGTGCGCAGCAGCAGGACGTGGTCGCGGCCGAGCGCGGCCCGGAACTGGTCGAGGTCGAGTTCGAGGCTGAACGCGCGCTTTCCGATGGCGTGGTGGAAGTCGTCCCGCCATGTGGGCGCGTACAGCACGACCCGCTTGTGCCCGGGGATGCCGAGCCGCCGCCTGACCGCCGCCGCGATCTCTTCGCGGTGCGGGCTGTTCAAGATGTCGTTGCGGGGATAGCCGCTCTGGAAGACGTCACCGCCGTAGCGGAACGCCCGCCGGAACAGCGGCACGGAGAACGCGTTCTGCGCGAGGAGCAGATCCCACTGGGGGACGTCGTACTCCATCCAGTCGACGCCCTCAGTGCGCTTGAAGGGCATCTCCTTGACGTCATAGCCCAGCTTCTTCAGCGGCGTGCCGTGCCAGCACTGCACGTACGTCTGGTCTTCGCGTTTGATGAACCAGTCCCTCTGCGACCAGTTGCCGAACACGTAGCGCGCGCGGGCGAGCGCCTCGTAGTGCTCCCGCGTGCCGACCAGGACGGTGCGGGCACCCGCCGGACGGCCGAACTGCCCGTTCTCGGTGACCCACACGCATTCCAGGTCGGTTCCGCGCCGCCGCAGCTCGTCGTAGATGCCGCGCGGATTGCACGAGTACTGGCGTCCCCGGTACGCGTCGAACACGGCGAGGTCGCGCACGGGCAGGTTGAGGTGGCGTCTGTAGTGCCCGGACCGTATCCGGCTCTGCGCGTAGGCCCCGCGCTCGTCGTCGTCCAGCGCGGTCTCGACCCGCAGCAGCAGCTGGTCGGTCTTCTGGACGCGGACGGTGATGCGGTGAAGGCCCGCCTCGAAGGGCTCCGGCAGGGCGCGCAGGCTGTGGCGCCTGATGACGACCGGCTGCTCCTGCCCGCCGACGGTCGCGAGGACGTCCCAGCGGCCGGCCACCAGAGGACGCGACAGCCCGAACACGGGCATGCGCGCGGGTGCGAACTTCGCGGTGAAGCGGTCGCCGTCCCACAGCAGCCCGACGGCGTGCTCCTCGGACGAGCGCCGCCGCCGCAGCGTCAGGGAGTCGGGCCGTCCGACGCGGTCCGTGCACGTCCCCGCCAGGTGCAGGGCGCCCTCGGGCGACCAGGACACCTCGTCGACGATGAGGGCCCGCCCGCGCACGACGATCCGCAGCGTGCTCCGCCGCGTCCTGGCGATCTCCAGCTCGCCGCCGGGGAAGGGCAGCCCGGTCCCGGCCGCGTCGGCGTCCAGGTACGGCTTGACGCCGCCCGGCAGGGCGATCTCCCAGTTCCCCTCCCGCCGGACCAGCCCGGCGACCGGCAGCCGGGCCCGGAACCCCTCGCCGCCGACGCTCTCGACCGGGCCCGTCACGGTGGCCCGGCCCGCCTTCGGCGTCGCGGTGACGCGCGGCTCGTCGCCGAGCGGGGCGCGGGTCCAGCCGTCCAGGCACAGCTCGCCGCCCTCCAGATGGCAGCCGACGACCGCGGCGGGCGTCCGCCGCACCTGCACGGTGAACCGGTGCCGCCCGGCGACGCCCTGCACGCGGACGCCCGGCGCGCACTCAAGGTCGTCCGGCCACTGCCGGGGGGTGAGGCGCGGGTTGCCGAGCGTGGCGCGGCGCCGCAGCCCCCGGTTGACGATCTCCACGCACGGCACCCAGTCGACGTCCCGCCAGCGCCCGAACATCTTCAGCGCCGCCGGGTCGATCTCGGCGGCGAAGCCGGACCAGTCGTAGGACACCGCCGACTGCCGCGACCGGGCGGTCACGTCCGGCCGCCGGACCCGGGTGACCGGCACGCGCATGAGGCCGCGCTTGTTCGCCGCCACCAGCCACAGCCGGATCCGGGACCCGTCCTCGGTGGAGGAGTCCAGGTGCCGGATGTAGGCGTGCCCCTCGATGCGGAGCCGCCCGTCCACCCAGTCGGCGCGGTCGACGGCCGCGACCGGCGTCAGCTCGTCCGTCACGTCGTAGACGTGCGCGGGGACGCCCCGCTCCTCATCCTCGAAGAACGGGAACTCGGCGTACCAGCGGTGCCGCAGGCCGCGCCGGACGCGCGGCGCGTCCGCCACCCTCCGCAGCCGGACGAACCGCAGCACCTCCAGCAGTTCCGGCAGCATCCGGCGGCAGAGCAGGTGCAGTTGCAGGCGCATGATCGCGGGCTGCCGCTTCAGCACGCGCGGGCCGATCCGGCGCGCCAGCGCGGCGCCCGTCGCGACGAGTTCCTCGCGGTGCTCGTCCGGCGTCCTGGGGAGGGCCTCCAGGAGGATGCGGAGGTCGATCTCGATGAGGGAGTGCTCGTCGTAGGCGTTCAGGAACTGGGGCGCGTACTCGGCCATCGCCTCCCGCAGCGCGGACGCGGACGCGAACCGCTGCTGGATGTTGTCCCGGTCATGGCGGTCGCCGGTGATGGACCCCGGCCGCCTGCGCCAGTAGTAGACCGTCTCACTGAGGACGTCCACGGAACGGGCCAGCGCGTGCGCGCGCGCCATGACGGGAGGGTCCTCGTAGAAGCCGGTGGGGAACTCCAAGGCGGCCTTGTCCCAGAAGGCACGCCGGTACACCTTGTTCCACGGCGTGCGGTCGCGCATGAGGACCGGCTTGGACGACACGTGCGTCCGCAGGCACGTCTCCGTGAACACACCGTCGTGCAGGGGCGACTGCCACGTGCGTTCCTCGTCCATGCGCTGGACGTTGCCGCCCGCCATGTCGGAACCCGTCCGGTCCAGGGACGCGACGAGCCGCGTATAGGCGTCCCGGTCCACGACGTCGTCGGCGTCGGCGAAGGCCAGGTACTCGCCCCGCGCCTGCCGCACCCCCGCGTTGCGGGCCGTCCCGGGACCTTCCTGCTCACGCATGAACAGGCGGAACCGGGGGTCGCGGGCGCACATCTCCTTGGCGATGACGGCGCTGCCGTCGGTGGACCCGTCGTCCACCAGGATCACCTCAAGGTCGCGCAGCGTCTGACCGGCCAGCGACTCCAGGCACTCCTGGAAGTACTCCTCGATGTTGTGGAACGGCACGACGACGCTGAGCTTCGGGGACATGGGGCCTCCTCCTCGCCCCACAGAGCATGGTGACGTTACGCCACCACATGAACACGCATCGCCATTGCCGTCCCGTCCCCTGACGCAGACTTGACCTCACCTGGCCGCGATTTACCGCAGCCTTACGCTTCGGCGCTTGACCCGCCGGGACGGACCCCGTCGGCCACCCCGGAGTCGGCGACGGCGCCGCGGACGCTCTCCGCGAGCGCCTCGAACTCGTCCGCGCGCGGCGACGTCGACCGGAATCCGAGCCCGATCCGGCGGAACGGCGCCGGCGCCGCGAACCGGTGCAGGCCGAGGTTCGGCGCCCGGCGCGTCTCCACCGGCAGCGCCGTCTCCGGGACGAGCGTCACGCCGAACCCGCCCGACACGAGCTGGACCAGCGTCGCCAGGCTCGTCGCGTAGGTCGCGGCGGCGGCGCGCGCGCCGACGTCCCGGCAGATGTCCAGGGCCTGGTCGCGCATGCAGTGGCCCTTGTTGAGCAGCAGGACGTCGAGGTCGTTCAGCGCCTCGCGCGGGACCTCCTCGTCGCCCAGCTCGAACCCGGGCGGCGCGACGAGCACGAAGTCCTCGTCGTACAGGACGATCTCCGCGACCCCGTCCGCGGCGACGGGCAGCGCCAGCAGCACCACGTCGAGGCGTCCGGCGAGCAGTTCGGCGACGATGTGCTCGGTCTGCTCCTCGTGGACCGACAGCTCCAGGTCGGGGAACTCCTTGGCGAGCCTCGGCAGGACCAGCGGGAGCAGGTACGGCGCGACGGTCGGGATCACGCCGACCCTGAGCGGCCCCACAAGCGTCCCTTGGACGGCCTTGACCTCGTCTACCAGGCGGTCCAGTTCGGCTAGGACGACCTCCGCCCGCCGTGCGACCCGCTCTCCCGCCGGGGTCAGCAGGACCTTGCGGGTCGTCCGTTCGACCAGCCGGGTGCCGAGGGTGTCCTCCAGCGCGGCCACGGCTCCGGACAGCGCGGGCTGGCTCATGCGCAGCGCGGCGGCGGCGTCCCTGAAGTGCAGATGCTCGGCGAGCGCAAGGAACGCCCGCAACTGCGCCACCGTCGGTCTGCTCATCGCCATCTCGACCGAACGGTATCGAACCGCCATTACGAAGAGTGATGCGGCCCTGGTCAAACGGCCGTGGCGTTCACCACAGCGGGAGGCGGCCGGGGTGCGGGATGGGGGCGCCGGGGTCGGCGACACGGCTCGTGAACGTGCCGTGGAAACCGAACGGAAGGTGGTGCCTCAGCTTCAGCGCGGCGACGCTCTCCAGGCCGCGAGCGTCCAGGATGGTGAGCTGCGACCGGTGTTCTGCGGCGAGGTACACCACGGCCAGCAGCCAGCCGTCGTCCTCGGCCGCGTCGGGCGAACGGGGCACGAAGATGGGCTCGCCCACGTACGCGTGCGGCCCGACCTCATGGGTCTCTGTACGGCCGGTGTCGTTGTCGACTTTCAGGACCTGGTCGTACTGACCTTCGGAACCCGTCCGTCCAGCCATGTAGGTGTACCGGTGCCTGCGCGTGGAGCGACGCCAGTCGTACTGCGGGAACTCGCCGGTCACGTCGGCCAGCGGCGTCTCGATCACGCGTCCCGATGGCGTGATCCGGTACCGCATCAGCCGGCTGGACGGCAGCCCGGGGAAGCGCGCGCGGAAGCCGGTGAGGTCGCGCCTGATCGCCTCGTAGTCGTCGAACTGCACCAGGTCGACGACGGTGTCCGCGCCGTCCTCGAAGGCGTTGGCGACATGGAGGTGGACGAGCGTCTCGTGCTCCACGATCCGCGCGGGGCCGCCGTCACGGGGCACGAGCACGAACCGGGTGCCCTTCTCCGGGCGGTGCCTGATCGCGTCGAAGACGGGCCCGCCGCGCAGCATCGTGCGCACGTCGAACATGTACGGGTCCAGGACGAAGACCATGTGCCGCGCGGTCAGCGCCACGTCGTGGTTCCAGGGCAGGTCCAGCATCCGCACCGTGGCGAGCCGGCGCATCCGGCCCCGCCGGTCGACCTTCCAGCAGTTCAGCGAGGGGAACGGCACGAACTCCTGGCCGAAGTTGAACATCTCCCCGGTCGCCGGGTCCCACTTGGGGTGGGCGGAGAACGCCTTGAGCATGCCCCGGAGCCGGCCGCGGAAGTCGTCGACGCCGAGGGTCTCCAGGGTGTCGGGGTCGAGCCGGTACGGCGGCCCGCCCTCCCAGAGGGCCAGCAGCCGCTCGGCGTGCACCGCGATCCCGGTGTTGGCGGCGTTGGCGGGGCCCTTCGACTTCGCGAAGTTCGTCCAGAAACCGCCGGGGAGGGCCGTCCCGACGCCGGGCTTCCGGGCCCGGCCGGCGACCATGCCGTCCCGGAACTGCGGCGTCCGCACGTAGCGGTTGCGGAACCGCACCGAGCGCCCGTCGAAGGCGAACTGGGCCACCATCCCGTCGCCGTCGAACAGGTGGTGCATCAGGGTGCGCCCGACCTCCCACTTCCCGGGGCCGATCCGGTACAGCGTCCCGGTGAGCCCGGACGGGAGCTCCCCGTCGATCTCGTCGACGGCGTAGTCGTGCTCGTGCATCAGCGGGGTGAAGATCTTCCCCATGTCCGGAGCGGTGGTCAGGGCCATGGCGGCCTCCATCTGGCTACATCCGTTTCCAGAAACGTAGGATCTGGCAACGGCTGTGTCAAGATTGCGGGGTGAGTTCCCGCACCTACGGCGGCGTCACCGCCGAGCGCCGCCGCGCCGACCGCCGCGCGGCACTCCTGGAGGCCGCGCTCGACCTGCTCGGCACCGAGGGCCTGCCCGCGACCTCCGTACGCGCCGTCTGCGCGCGCGCCGGGCTCAACCCGCGCTACTTCTACGAGAACTTCACCGACCTGGACGCCCTGCTGACCGAGGTCTACGACCGCATCGTCACCGAGATCACCGAGGCCGCCGCCCGCGGCGTCGCCGCCGCCGGGTCCGGCGCCGGGCTCCGCGCGACCGTCCGCTCCGCCGCCGTGGAGGCCCTCGCGGTCGGCGCCGCCGACCCCCGCAAGGTCCGCGTGGCGCTGATCGAGGCGCCCGCCAGCCCCGTCCTGCGCGCGCGCCAGCGCGCCGCGCTCCGCCACAACACCCGCCAGGTCATCGACTACGCGCGGACGTTCTACGACGTCCCCTCCGCCGCCGACGCACAGATGCGCTTCACCGCCACGATGCTCGTTGCGGGCTGGAGCGAGAACCTCATCGCCTGGCTGGACGGCGAGCTCGACGCCGCCCCGTCCGACCTGGCCGACATGTTCGCCGACGCGGCCGAGGCCCTCGCGACCCACGCCGCCGCCCGCGCCCGCTGACCACGGGGTCACCGGGGCGATCGCGACACCTCTCCCGAGGTGAGTCGTTAGTCACCTGTTGTGCACGGAAAGCCGAACGCCCTAAACTTGCGCGCTACGCAGTGTTAAGCCCGATTTGTGGCGAGTCTGTGTGATTTACGTCTACCGCTCGTCCGGGCGGCGTTTTCCGGGTGCGACATCTCCGCTGGTCACCGCGGTGCACTCGGGATTGATAGGCGATGCCTATCGCATTCGTGGGATTTATCGATTTCTCTTTTTGATCGAGCGGCGGCACTCTGAGTGACATCGGCCGCCGAGGCGGAAACCCCGCGGCCCTCCTGCGCCTCCTCATGCGGAGGCGACCCTTTCTCATGACGAAGGAGCATGCGTGCTTACTGTCGGTGACCAGTTCCCCGAGTACGAGCTCACCGCCTGCGTCTCGCTGGACGCCGAGAACGCGTTCGAGACGATCAACCACAAGTCCTACGAGGGCAAGTGGCGCGTCGTCTTCTTCTGGCCGAAGGACTTCACCTTCGTGTGTCCGACCGAGATCGCCGAGTTCGGCCGCCTCAACGAGGACTTCGCCGACCGCGACGCCCAGGTGCTCGGCGCGTCCGTCGACAACGAGTTCGTCCACTTCGCGTGGCGCAAGGACCACCCGGACCTGCGCGAGATCCCGTTCCCGATGATGTCCGACCTCAAGCGCGAGCTGAGCGAGGCCCTCGGCATCCTCACCGCGGACGGCGTGGCGCAGCGCGCGACGTTCATCGTCGACCCGAACAACGAGATCCAGTTCGCGATGGTGACCGCCGGGTCCGTCGGCCGCAACGTCAAGGAGGTCCTGCGGGTCCTCGACGCGCTGCAGAGCGACGAGCTGTGCCCCTGCAACTGGAACAAGGGCGAGGACACCCTCGACGCGACCAAGCTGCTGGCCGGCGCCGGCGCCTGATCCCCCCTCGTTCGTCGACGGCCGGCCGCGTCGCGCGGCCGGCCGTTCGCATGGAAAGGACACTTGATCATGAGCGTTGACGCGCTGAAGGGCGCCCTCCCGGGCTACGCCAAGGACACCAAGCTCAACCTGGGCTCGCTGACCTCCACCTCCCAGCTCACCGAGCAGCAGCTGTGGGGGACGGTCCTGGCCTGCGCCCTCGCCACCCGGAGCGCCGTCGTCATCCGCGAGCTGGCCGAGGAGGCGGGCGACTACCTGACCGCCGAGGCGTTCGAGGCGGCCAAGGGCGCCGCGTCGATCATGGCGATGAACAACGTGTACTACCGCGCCACCCACCTCATCGGGGACGAGACGTACGCGACGCTGCCCGCCAAGCTGCGGATGTCGATCATCGGCCGGCCGGGCGTCGACAAGGTCGACTTCGAGCTGTGGTGCCTCGCCGTGTCCGCGATCAACGGGTGCGGGCGCTGCCTGGAGTCGCACGAGAAGGTCGTCCGCGAGGCCGGCCTGTCCCGCGAGCTCGTCCAGGAGGCGCTGCGGATCGCCGCCGTCGTCAACGCGACGGCCGCGACCCTGGACGCCGAGGCCGCGCTGGCCCCCGCGACCGTCTGACCCGGAACATGCGGAAGGCCCGGACGGTGCGCCGTCCGGGCCTTCGGCCGTTCGGGTCACGCCCGGCCGCTCACTCCCACTCGATGGTGCCCGGGGGCTTGGACGTGATGTCGACCGTGACGCGGTTGATCTCGCGGACCTCGTTGGTGATGCGGGTGGAGATCCGCTGCAGCAGGTCGTAGGGCAGCTTCGCCCAGTCGGCCGTCATGGCGTCCTCGCTGGTCACCGGGCGCAGCACGATCGGGTGGCCGTAGGTGCGGCTGTCGCCCTGCACGCCGACCGAGCGGACGTCGGCCAGCAGCACCACGGGGAACTGCCAGATGTCGCGGTCGAGGCCGGCGCGGGTCAGCTCCTCGCGGGCGATGGCGTCGGCGTCGCGGAGGATGTCGAGGCGCTCGCGGGTGACGGCGCCGATGATGCGGATGCCGAGGCCGGGGCCGGGGAACGGCTGGCGCCAGACGATCTCGGTCGGCAGGCCGAGCTGCTCGCCCAGCGCGCGCACCTCGTCCTTGAACAGCGAGCGCAGCGGCTCGATCAGCGCGAACTGCAGGTCTTCGGGGAGCCCGCCGACGTTGTGGTGCGACTTGATGTTCGCGGCGCCGGTGCCGCCGCCCGACTCGACCACGTCCGGGTAAAGGGTTCCCTGGACGAGGAACTCGACCGGCTCGTCGGCGTCCTCCGCCTCATTCTGGGGGGACGACCCCCCAGACCCCCCGGAACCGCCCTGGACGATCTCGCGCGCGGCCTCCTCGAAGACGCGGATGAACTCGCGACCGATGATCTTGCGCTTCTGCTCGGGGTCGGTGACGCCGTCGAGCGCGGCGAGGAAGCGCTCCTGGGCGTCCACGACGTGCAGGTTCACCCCGGTGACGGCGACGAAGTCCTTCTCGACCTGCTCGGGCTCGCCCTTGCGCAGCAGCCCGTGGTCGACGAACACGCAGGTCAACTGGTCGCCGATGGCCCGCTGGACGAGGGCGGCGGCGACGGCGGAGTCCACCCCGCCCGACAGCGCGCAGATCGCCCGGCGGTCGCCGACCTGCTGCCGGACGGCCTCGATCGACTCCTCGGCGATGTTGACCATCGTCCAGTTCGGACGGCATCCGGCGCCTTCGTACAGGAAGCGGCGCAGGATCTCCATTCCGTGCTCGGTGTGCAGAACCTCCGGATGGAACTGGACGCCGAAGAAGCCGCGGTCCCGGTCCTCCATGCCGGCGACCGGCGTGACGTCGGTGCTCGCCGTCACCGTGAAGCCCGCCGGGGCGCTGCTGACGAAGTCGCGGTGGGACATCCACACCGCCTGCTCGTGCGGCAGCCCCGCGAACAGCATGCCCGGGGACGTGACGGCCACGGTCGCGCCGCCGTACTCGGCGATGTTGGAGTTCTCCACCGTCCCGCCGAGGGCCTGCGCCATCACCTGGTGGCCGTAGCAGATGCCGAGCGTCGGGACGCCGATCTCGAACAGCCCCTCGGGCGCCACCGGCGCGCCCTCCGCGTACACCGACGCGGGGCCGCCGGACAGGATGATCGCCTTCGGCCGCTTGGCCAGCATCTCCGCCGCCGGCATGGTGGACGGGACGATCTCGCTGAACACATGGCACTCGCGGACGCGCCGCGCGATCAGCTGCGCGTACTGCGCGCCGAAGTCGACGACGAGAACGGTGTCAAAGGACTGGTCTGCGGCCACCAACTAAGCCTTTCGCACGGCCGGAAGGGGCTTCCAGTCTACGGGCCCGCTGCCTGCGCCTATGCCCCGCACCCCCCGCCCGGTCGTCACATGGTGCGATTCACCGATAACGGTCGGCATCCATTTACCTTGATCACACTCATCGGGGCGCTGCGTTCTGATACGAGTTAATGACGCCCTGTAGTCGATCGCGCACGCCTGCATGGCTCCCGTCCGCAAGCGACCTCCCTAGGAGTGCCGTGAAGCTGCTCGCCGCCACCGCCCTGCTCGCCGCGCTCGTCCCGGCGGCGCCGTCCTTGCCGGCCGCGCCGGGGGGGCCGGCCACGCCGTCCGGGCCGCCCTCCGCCTCGCCCGTGCGCGCGGGCGCGGACGACTGCGGGCACCCGCAGGCGCGCCTGCGGTCGGGCTCCCACGGCCGCGAGCGCAACGACCTGACGCCCGCGCAGGCCGCCACCGTCGAGCAGCGCCTCAACCGCCTCCTCGACCGGCTCGGCCTCGGCCCGGTGGACGAGACCGGCGGCCAGTCGGACGCCGGCGACCTCCGCTCGGCGCCGCGGATCACGATCCCGGTGTTCTTCCACGTGATCCACGACGGGCAGCGCGGCAACGTCTCCACCGCCGCGATCAACCGCCAGATCGCCACCATGAACGCCTCCTACGGAGGACGGAACGGCGGCGCGGACACGCGCATCTCCTTCGCGCTCCGCGGGATCAGCCGCTCCGACAGCGCCGCCTGGTTCCAGGACCCGGAGCGCTACGAGGGCACGTACAAGCCGATGCTGCACCAGGGCGGCAAGGGCACGCTGAACCTCTACAGCACCTACATCGGCGGCGACCTGCTCGGCTGGTCGACGTTCCCGTGGAAGTACAAGACCGACCCCCAGATGGACGGCGTGACCATCCACTACGGCAGCATGCCGGGCGGCGCCATCGAGCACTTCAACAAGGGCTTCAGCGCCACCCACGAGGTGGGGCACTGGCTGGGGCTGTACCACACGTTCCAGGACGGCTGCGGCGGCCAGGGCGACCGGGTCGCCGACACCCCGGCCGAGCGCGAACCGTCGAACGGCTGCCCGACCGGCAAGGACACCTGCCCGTCCCCCGGTGCCGACCCGGTGCACAACTACATGGACTACAGCTACGACACGTGCATGACGTCCTTCACCGCGGGCCAGGGCGCCCGCATGCACAAGGTGTGGACGGCCTACCGCGCCGAGCGCGCCCAGCGTGCCTGACACGCCCAGCGCGTCCCGCCGCGTTCAGGACGGCCGCCCGCGCAGCCGGGCGGCCTCCTCCGCGGGGAGCCGCCGGACGGCCTCGCGCAGCGTCACGCCCGGGATGGCGTCCAGGCGGGGCTCCACCCACTTCACCACCCAGGACGGGTCCTTCTTGGAAAGCTCCCGGAGGACCCATCCCAGGGCCTTCCTGATGAAGAACTCGCGCTCGCCCAGCAGCGCGTCCCCGTACCGGCTGATTCGTTCCAGATCCGGGTCTCCCGCTCGGACGCCCGGCAGCAGCGCCAGGACGGCCGTACGCCGTATCCACATGTAGGGGTCGGCGACCCACGCGTCCAGTGCCGCCGCCAGGTCCGGGTACCGCACGACCAGGCCGCCGACAACCTTCTCCGCGAGATGGTCGACGTACACCCAGCTCGCCGAGTCGCGGATGAGCGCTTCGGCCACCCCCAGGTCGGGAGGCTCCAGCAGGGCCGCCCGCTTGACGAGCACGTCGATCGCCGCCATACGGGCCTCATGGACGGGACGTCCGTCGTCGGTGACGTCCCAGAGGAGCCGGACCAGGGACAGCACCTCTTCCCGCGTGGGCTTGCCCATGACCGCAGAAACGGCCACTTTGCGAAGCGCGGGCACGGTCACGCCGATGTGGACGAACTCGCTCTTCAGATAGCTCTTCTCGCTCTGCGCGCGCGCCGGATCGCCCTGGGCGCGCAACTCCGCCAGGACCCGCGCCGCCTCGGCCTCCACGTCCATGCGGGACACGCTACGCCGCCGCGCTACGGCGCCGTATTCAGCGTTATCCATTCCGATTCGTCCAGGTTTGCCAAAGACGTGATGTTTGTTCGCATTCACCCTTGTTGCAGCGATGACTCCGCTCCCCCCGCGCGCGCTCCCCCGCTCGCGCCGCCCCCAAGGAGTTCCATGAAACGCGCCGGAATCGCCACCGTCCTCGGCCTGGCCGCCGCCTTCACGGCGTACGCGCCCGCCGCCCCCGCCACCCTCGCCGCCCCGTCCACCGCGTCCAACGCCTGCGTGGAGCAGCCCGCGCAGGCCCGCGTCCGCGCCGGGGCCCACGCCACCGAACGGAACCAGCCGAGCGCGGCCAAGGTCGCCGCGATGGAGAAGGACTTCCAGAACCGCGTCGGCAAGCTCAAGAAGGCGCAAACGGCCGCGGCCATCACGGTCAGGGTGCACTTCCAGGTCGTCTACGGCAGCGCGGGCAACGTCTCGGACACGGTCCTGGGCCGGCAGCTCGACGTCCTCAACAACGCCTATTCGGGCAGCGGCGTCACGTTCACGCTGGCGGAGATCAGGCGTACGAACAACGCGGCCTGGTTCTCCAACCCGGAGGGCTATGAGAGCCAGATGAAGAACGCCCTGCACACGGGCAACGCGCAGGACCTCAACGTCTACACCGCCGACCTCGGCTCCAGCCTCCTCGGCTGGGCGACGTTCCCGAGCAGCTACCGCTCCCAGCCGTCGATGGACGGCGTCGTCATCCACTACCAGAGCCTGCCGGGCGGTTCCCTGGGCAACTACAACGAGGGCGACACCGCCACCCACGAGGTGGGCCACTGGATGGGGCTCTACCACACGTTCCAGGGCGGATGCGGCGGCCAGGGAGACCGCGTCTCCGACACCCCCGCCGAGCAGAGCCCCGCCTCAGGCTGCCCGACCGGGCGCGACACCTGCTCGTCCCCGGGCGCCGACCCGATCCACAACTTCATGGACTACAGCTACGACTCGTGCATGTACGAGTTCACGCCGGGCCAGAACGCGCGCATGCAGTCCCAGTGGGCCGCCTACCGCGCCTGACCCGAACACCCCTGTGAGCCCACCGCGAGCACTCTCGCGGTGGGCTCTCACCCTCTGGTGAAGGGATCAGGTGATGTCGACGATGGGCAGCTTCAAGGCCGCCGGAGCCGTGGCCGGGACGGCCGGGTTCTTCGGCAGGACGGGCCCTATGCGGCGGTAAGCCTCACCCAGGGCCGGGCGCGGGTCGTCCTCGGCCCGGTTAGGCCAGAACGACATCGCGCGCTCGGCCTGGGCCGTGATGGTCAGCGACGGGTTCACGCCCAGGTTGGCCGAGACGGCGGAGCCGTCCACGATGTGCAGGCCGGGGTGCCCGTAGACGCGGTGGTAGGCGTCGATGACGCCGGAGTCGGCGGAGTCGCCGATGGGGCAGCCGCCGAGGAAGTGCGCGGTCATCGGAACGTCGAACAGGTCGCCCCACGTGCCGCCCGCGATGCCGCCGATCTCCTCGGCGATCAGCCGCGTTGCCTCGTGGCCCTCCGGGATCCAGGTCGGGTTCGGCTCGCCGTGCCCGGCGGACGCGCGGACGTCCCAGCCGAACGGCCCCTTCTTCGGGCGCAGCGTGATCGAGTTGTCGCGGGTCTGCATGACCAGCGCGATCACCGTCCGCTCCGACCAGTGCCGCACGTCGAACAGCTGGATCAGGTCGCGGGGGCGCCGCACCACCTCGCGGGCGAACTTCCGCAGCCGGGGCGTGTGCCGCTCGCCCGGCCGGTCCCCGTCGACGAGGAGGGTCTGCAGCCCCGCGAGCAGGTTGGAGCCCCGCCCGTACCGGACGGGCTCGACGTGCGTGTCCGGGGCCGGGTGGAACGACGACGTGATCGCGACGCCCTCGGAGAAGTCGGGCCCCGGCTTCCCGTTGCCGCGCCCGCCGCCGAGGATCGCCTCGGAGTTCGTGCGGGTCAGGGCGCCGAGCCGGTCCGACAGGCGCGGCAGCGCGCCCGTCGCCTTGAGCTTGTGCAGCAGCTTCTGCGTCCCGTAGGTGCCGGCGGCGAACACGACCTGCCCGGTCGTGAACGTCTTGCGGTCGCGGCCGAACGAGCCGGTCCGCACGATCGCGACCTCGTACCCCCCGCCGGGCAGCGGCCGGACGGACGTGACGCGGCTCAGCGGCATCACCCGCGCGCCGGCCTTCTCCGCCAGGTAGAGATAGTTCTCCGTGAGCATGTTCTTCGCGCCGTGGCGGCAGCCCACCATGCACTCGCCGCACTCCAGGCAGCCGCGGCGGCGCGGGCCCGCCCCGCCGAAGTACGGGTCGGCGCTCTCGATCCCGGCGCCGCGCCCGAAGTAGACGCCGACCGGGGTCTTGACGAACGTGTCGCCCTTGCCCAACCGGTCGGCGACCCGCTTCATGACCTTGTCGGCCTCGGTCGTCGTGGGGTTCTGGACGACGCCCAGCATGCGCTTGGCCTGCTCGTAGTAGGGCGCAAGCTCGTCCTGCCAGTCGGTGATGTGCGCCCACTGCCGGTCCTTGAAGAACGGCTCCGGCGGGACGTACAGCGTGTTGGCGTAGTTCAGCGACCCGCCGCCCACGCCCGCGCCCGCGAGCACCATCACGCGGCTCGACTTCGCGCCCCGGATGAGGTGCATCCGCTGCATGCCGGTGAGGCCGAGCGCCGGCGCCCACAGGTAGCGGGCGATCCGCCAGTTGGTCTTGGGCAGCTGCGGGTACCGGGACCCGGGTGCGCCGGCCGGGTTCGTGTCGAAGCGGCGCCCCGCCTCGATCACGCCGACCTTGTACCCCTTCTCGGTCAGCCGCAGCGCGGCGACGCTGCCGCCGAACCCCGACCCGACCACCAGCACGTCGAAGTCATGCTTCACGGGCGCTTCCCTACTTGATCCGCAGCTTCTTCATGAGCCTGATGCCGTTCGCCATGTAGTCGGCGAACGTGTCGTAGCCGATGCCGGCGGGCGGTTCGAGGTCCATGAGGTGCTGGCTCGCGACGGTCTGCACCTCGGTGAACTTCAGCAGGCCCTCGGCTCCGTGGCGGCGTCCCACGCCCGACTGCTTCATCCCGCCCATCGGCGAGTCGTAGGAGGCGTACGCGGCGCCGTAGCCGTCGTTGATGTTGACCGTCCCCGCCTGGATGCGGGCGGCCAGCCGGCGGGCCCGCGCCGGGGACTTCGTCCACACCGACGCGTTCAGCCCGTAGTCGGTGTCGTTGGCGCGGGCGACGACCTCGTCCTCGTCCCGGTACTTGTAGACGGCGACGACGGGCCCGAACGTCTCGTTCGCGCACAGGTCCATGTCGCCGCTGACGTCCGCGAGGACGGTCGGCTCGTAGAACAGCGGGCCGACGTCGGGCCGCGCCTTGCCGCCGGCGAGGACGGTGGCGCCCTCCTCGACGGCCTGGTCGACGTGCCGGGTCACCGCGTCCAGCTGGCGCCGGTGGGTCAGCGAGCCCATCTCGGCCTCGAAGTCGAGGCCGGTGCCGAGCTTCATGCCCTTGACCAGCTCGACGAACCGGGGCACGAACCGGTCGTAGACGTCCTCGTGGACGTACATCCGCTCGATCGAGATGCACAGCTGCCCGGCGTTGGTGAAGCAGGCGCGGACGGCGCCGCGCGCGGCCCGCTCCACGTCGGCGTCCGCCATGACGATCATCGGGTTCTTGCCGCCGAGCTCCAGCGAGTAGCCGATCAGCCGGGGCGCGACCTTGGCCGCGATCGCCTTGCCGCCGCGCGTCGAGCCGGTGAAGGAGACGTAGTCGGCCTCCTCCAGCAGCGGGTCGCCGATCTCCGCGGGGTCGCCGACGACGATCTGCCAGAGGTCGCGGGGCAGTCCGAGCGAGATCAGCAGGTCCAGCACCCACAGGCTGGACAGGCAGGTCTGGGTGTCCGGCTTGTGGATCACCGCGTTGCCCGCCATCAGCGCGGGCGCGATGTCGCTGGCGCCCAGCGCGAAGGGGTAGTTCCAGGGGGCGATCAGCGCCACGACGCCCTTCGGGTGCCGCAGCTCCCGCACCCGCGTCAGCCCCGGCATCATGCCCTGCCGGCGCTTCGGCTTCAGCAGCCCCGGGGCCCGCCGGGCGTAGTACAGCGAGCACAGCGCCACGTCGAGGAACTCCTCCAGCGCGTGGCGGCGCGCCTTGCCCGTCTCCAGCTGGATGACGTCGAGGATCTCCGCGCGCCGGGCGACCAGCGCGTCCGCCAGCCGCAGGAACGGCTTGACCCGCTCGCCGGCCGGCAGCGCCGCCCAGGCCCGCTGCGCCTCCCGGGCGCGCGCGTACGCCTTGCGGACGTCGTCGGCACCGGAGATCGGGACGGTCGCGAGGGGCTCACCGGTGAACGGACTGGGGATCGTCGCGGTCTCGGAGCCGTCCGAGGCGACATGGGAGGCCAGCCGGTCGATCAGGGTCTGGGGGAGCGTGTGCTCTGCCGCGCCTTTGGCAGGGACCGTCGGGGATGCCATGCAGGCAGCGTATGACCACCCGCCCATTTTGGCTACCCGCAAGTAACGCGCTACTTGGAGTGATATGCCCCACCTGATCGCGTTACGTCCGTCCCCACCTGACAAGCCGCGCCGAACGGAGCGTTCCAACCGCCCGGACTTGCGCAACCGGGAGACTGACCATGCTCCGCCGGTGTATCCCCGAAGGAGAGAATCTCGGGCGCGCGTACCGCGGACGGAGGGACGGACCGCGCGCCCCGGTGCGCGCGGGTCTCGACACGGAGGGGAACAGCGAATGACGGACGCCCACGGCGACCAGCGGCCAGCGGCGGGGGCGACCGGCCGGCCGCCGTCCGGCGGCGGACCGCGCCCGCGCCGCGACCGGCGCGAGCAGACCCGCACCGCCCTGCTGGCCGCCGCCGAGCGGCTCTGGGCCGAGCGCGGCATCCACGGCGCCTCGCTGGACGACATCGCGGCGGCCGCGGGCCTCACCAAGGGCGCCGTCTACTCCAACTTCGCGGGCAAGACCGACCTGCTGCTGGCCCTGATGGAGCGCATCACCAGCGACCGCACCGGCCCGGAGGTCTGCGACGAGCTCCGGGCCGCCGAGCGGGACGCCGCCCGCGACGCCGCCCGGGAGGCCGCCGTCACCGGCCGCCCGCCCCGCCGCGGCACCGCCGACGACCGCCCCCGCCGCCTCGCGCTGCTGCTCGTCGAGTTCTGGCTCTACGGCATGCGCGACTACGCCGCCGGCTGGCGCATCGCCGACTGGTACGCCGAGCGCCGCGACCGGCTCGCCCGCGAACTCGAACCCGCCGACGGCGGCGGGCCGGCCGAAGACACCGCCGGGGAGGGCGGTGCCGGAGAGGGCGGCGCCGACCGCATCGGCCCCGCCGACCGCGCCGCCCTCACCATGGCCCTCGACTTCGGGCTGGCCTTCCAGCACCTGCTGGACCCGGCCCGCGTCCCCGCCGACCTCTACGCGACCGGCAAGAGCCTGGTGCAGGCGCCCCGCCCCGACCGGCCCGCCTGAGCGCGGCGCCGGCCGGGGCGATCGGGATCACGGAGTCGCTATCGGCACGATGTCCGGGGCGCCGCGCCGGTGCGCGTCCGCCTCCTGGTCGCCCTCCTGCGTCTGGGAGGCGCGCTCGGCCTCCACCCGCTTGCGGTAGTACTCGATCTCGCGGTCGCGCTGCTTCTTGGACCAGCCGAGCACCGGGGCCAGCAGGTCGGCGGCCTCCTGGGCGACGCCGACGCCGCGGTCCCACGTCTCGATCGAGATGCGGGTGCGGCGGGCGAGGACGTCGTTGAGGTGCCGGGCCCCCTCATGGGTGGCGGCGTAGACGACCTCGGCGCGCAGGTAGTCGTCGGCGCCGGTGAGCGGCTTGGCCAGGTCCGGCTTGTCGGAGATCAGGCCGAGCAGGTCGTCCAGCAGGGTGCCGTAGCGGCGCAGGAGGTGCTCGATGCGGGCGACGTGCAGGCCCGAGCGGGACGCCAGCCGGTGGCGCGCGTTCCACATGGCCTGGAAGCCGTCGCCGCCGACGAGCGGGATGCGGTCCGTGCAGGACTCGGCGACCTTGCCGTCCAGGCCGTGGGCGACGGCGTCTATGGCGTCCTTGGCCATCACCCGGTACGTGGTGTACTTGCCGCCCGCCACGAGGACGAGGCCGGGCACCGGATGCGCGACCACGTGCTCGCGCGACAGCTTCGACGTCTCCTCGGTCTCCCCCGTGAGGAGGGGGCGCAGGCCCGCGTAGACGCCCTCCACGTCGTCGTGCGTGAGCGGCGTGGACAGCACCGAGTTGACGTGGTCGAGGACATAGTCGATGTCGGCCTTGGACGCGGCCGGGTGCGCGCGGTCGAGATCCCACGCGGTGTCGGTCGTGCCGATGATCCAGTGCCGGCCCCACGGGATCACGAACAGCACGGACTTCTCCGTGCGCAGGATGATGCCCGTCGAGGAGTGGATGCGGTCCTTCGGGACGACCAGGTGGATGCCCTTGGACGCCTTCACGTGGATCTGGCCGCGGCCGCCGACGAGCTCCTGGATGTCGTCCGTCCAGACGCCGGTGGCGTTCACGACCTGCTTCGCGCGGACCTCGCTGGTCGTGTTCCCCTCCAGGTCGCGGATCCGCAGGCCGGTGACGCGCTCGCCCTCCCGCAGGAAGCCGAGGCACTGGGTGCGGGACGCGATCTGGGCGCCGTACTGCGCGGCCGTCCGCAGCGCCGTCATCACGAAGCGCGCGTCGTCGACCTGCGCGTCCCAGTACTGGATCGCGCCGGTGAACGAGTCCTTGCGCAGGGACGGCGCCAGCCGCAGCGCCCCGCGCCGGGTCAGGTGCCGGTGGTGCGGGACGCCGCGCGTGCTGCCCATCTGGAACGCGAGCGCGTCGTACAGGGCCACGCCCGCGCCGAGGTACGCCCGCTCCCACACGCGGTGGGTCGTCGGCAGCAGGAACGGGACGGGCTTCACCAGGTGCGGCGCGATCTGCTGCAGCAGCAGGCTGCGCTCGGTCAGCGCCTCCCGGACGAGGTCGAAGTTGTACTGCTCCAGGTAGCGCAGGCCCCCGTGGATCAGCTTCGAGGAACGCGACGAGGTGCCGGACGCGAAGTCCCGCGCCTCGACCACCGCGACCGACAGGCCGCGGGTCGCCGCGTCGAGCGCCGCGCCCGCACCGACGATCCCGCCGCCCACGACGACCACATCGAACTCCTCGCGGGCCATCCGATCGAGCGCCGCGGCCCGTTCGGCCGGGCCCAGCCGGGAGCTTCCGAGGCCCGTCACCGGTGATGCCGTCATCGCTTATCCCCCCACAGCGTTCGGTTTCCGAGCAGTACCTACCCAAGAGTAAGGATGGGCCCACCCCGGAAATTTCCGCACGAGGCGTGGGTTCGCTCTCAGTCGGTGGACCGGCGGGGAGCCACCACGACCTGTACCCGCTGGAACTCCTTCAACTCCGTGTAACCGGCGGTCGCCATCGCGCGGCGCAGCGCCCCGATGAGGTTCATCGAGCCGTCCGCGACATGGGACGGGCCGTGCAGGATCTGCTCCATCGTCCCGATCGTCCCGAGATCGAGGCGGGTGCCGCGCGGGACGTCGCCGTGGTGCGCCTCGCTGCCCCAGTGGTAGCCGCGGCCCGGGGCCTCGGTGGAGCGGGCGAACGGGGAGCCGACCATCACCGCGTCGGAGCCGCAGGCGAACGCCTTGGCGATGTCGCCGCTGTTGACCATGCCGCCGTCGGCGATGACGTGCACGTACCGGCCGCCGGACTCGTCCATGTAGTCGCGGCGGGCGGCGGCCACGTCCGCGACCGCGGTCGCCATCGGGACGGCGACGCCGAGGACGGTCCGCGTGGTGTGCCCGGAGCCGCCGCCGAACCCGACGAGCACCCCCGCCGCGCCGGTCCGCATCAGGTGCAGCGCGGCCGTGTAGGTGGAGCAGCCGCCGACGATCACCGGGACGTCGAGGTCGTAGATGAACTGCTTGAGGTTCAGCGGCTCTGCGCGGCCGGACACGTGCTCGGCGGACACCGTCGTGCCGCGGATCACGAACAGGTCGACGCCCGCGTCGATCACGGCCTTGTGGAACTGGGCGGTGCGCTGCGGGGACAGCCGCGCCGCGACGGTGACGCCCGCCTCCCGGACCTCCTCGATCCGGCGGCCGATCAGCTCCTCCTTGATCGGCTCGGTGTAGATCTCCTGGAGCCGCTGGGTGGCGCGGACGTCGTCCAGCGAGGCGATCTCGGCGAGCAGCGGCTCGGGGTTGTCGTACCGCGTCCACAGCCCTTCGAGGTCGAGCACGGCGAGGCCGCCGAGCCGGCCGACGGCGATCGCGGTGGCCGGGCTGACGACGCTGTCCATCGGCGCGACGACCAGCGGCATCTCGAACCGGTAGGCGTCGATCTGCCAGGCGACGCTGACCTCCTCGGGGTCGCGCGTCCGGCGGGACGGCACGATGCCGATGTCGTCGAAGGCGTACGCCCGGCGGCCGCTCTTGCCCCGGCCGATCTCCACCTCAGCAGCCACTCTGTTCCTTTCATCGCCCTTGGCGTCAGGTGCCGGAGCACCTTCCTTCGGCGGGCGACGCGGCGATCGCTGCATCGCTCCGACTCGCCCAGGGGGCTCGCTGCGCGATCAGGTTCTCGCAAGCTCGAACCTGGCTTCGCACGCGATCGCGACGTATCGGTTGTTGCAGGTTGGGGTTCCTACCCTGGGGATTCTATCGGCCTTGGTAATTCGGGGCCTCGACGGTCATCTGGATGTCGTGGGGGTGGCTCTCCCGCAGCCCGGCGGCGCTGATCCGCATCAGCTGGCCGCGTTCCTGCAGCTCGGGGATCGTCCGGGTGCCCGCGTACCACATGGACTGGTGCAGGCCGCCGACGAGCTGGTGCGCGACGTTGGCGAGCGGGCCGCGGTAGGGCACCTGGCCCTCGACGCCCTCGGGGATCAGCTTCTCCTCGGCGCTGACGTCGGCCTGGGCGTAGCGGTCCTTGGAGTAGGACGCGCCGCGCTCGCGGTTGCGCATCGCGCCGAGCGACCCCATCCCGCGGTAGGACTTGTACTGCTTGCCGTGCACGAAGATCAGCTCGCCCGGGGACTCCTCGACCCCGGCGAGCAGGCTGCCGAGCATCACGGTGTCGGCGCCCGCGACCAGCGCCTTCGCGATGTCGCCGGAGTACTGCAGGCCGCCGTCCCCGATCACCGGGACGCCGGCCGGCCGCGCCGCGCGGGCCGCCCCGGAGATCGCGGTGATCTGCGGCACGCCGACGCCGGCGACGATGCGGGTGGTGCAGATGGAGCCGGGCCCGACCCCGACCTTGATCGCGTCGGCGCCCGCGTCCACCAGGACCTGCGCGCCGGCCTCGGTCGCGACGTTGCCGCCGACGACCTGCACCCCCGAGTTGCCCTTGATCGAGGCGATCGTGTCGGCGACGCCCTTGGAATGGCCGTGCGCGGTGTCGACGATGATGACGTCGGTGCCCGCCTCGATGAGCGCCTTCGCGCGGCGGATCGCGTCCTCGCCGACGCCCACGGCGGCGGCGACGAGCAGCCGGCCGTCGCCGTCCTTGGTGGCGTCCGGGTACTGCTCGCTCTTGGTGAAGTCCTTGGTGGTGATGAGGCCCTTGAGCCGGCCGTCGGCGTCCACCAGCGGGAGCTTCTCGACCTTGTTGCCCGCCAGCAGCCGGAACGCCTCGTCCCGCGCCACCCCGACCGGCGCCGTCACCAGCGGCATCGGGGTCATCACCTCGCGGACCGGGCGGGACAGGTCCGACTCGAAGCGCATGTCGCGGTTGGTCACGATGCCGACCAGCACGCCGCGCACGTCGGTCACCGGCACGCCGGAGATCCGGTAGCGGGCGCACAGCTCCTCGACGTCGGCGAGCGTCGCGTCCGGCAGGCAGGTGACCGGGTTGGTGATCATCCCGGACTCGGACCGCTTGACCCGGTCGGCCTCCTCGGCCTGGTCCTCGATCGACATGTTGCGGTGCAGCACGCCGATGCCGCCCTGCCGGGCCATGGCGATCGCCGTCCGCGCCTCGGTCACCGTGTCCATCGCCGCCGAGACGAGCGGGATCCGCAGCGAGATCTCGCGGGTCAGCCTGGTCGTGGTGTCGGCCTCGCCGGGCTGGAGGTCGGAATAGCCCGGGAGCAGGAGCACATCGTCGAAGGTCAGGCCCTGCGGAAGGAACTTGTCGGGCTCGGCGGCGGGGTTCATGACAACCTTCCCGTATCGGTTGCGGCATCGGGCCAGGTCACAAGGACCCTGTCCCCATGGTAGGGCGTTCGCCCGCACCGGCGCGGGCTCTTGCACGCTGCGGCCGCGTGGCCTTGATGACATCAGGAAACACGCCGGACGCCCCTGAGCATTCCCCCGCCCGGCGGACACTCCGCGTAATTGTTCGCGCACAGAGGAGACCGGGGGGTGCACCTTTCGGGGGCTCCGGCAGTAGCGTGGGAGTGTGCACGATGACGCACCGCTCGACCCGTTCGCCGGAGACCCGGAGGATCCGGCGGCGGCGCTCGGCGACCCCGGAGACGAGGCCGCTCCGCTCAGCGTGACGGAGCGGGAGGACGTGCTGGCCGACCTCGCCGACCTGGAGGTCTTCCGTGCACTGCTGGAGCCGCTCGGCGTGCGCGGCCTCACCGTCGACTGCGGCGACTGCGGCAAGCTCCACTACATCGACTGGGAACTGCTGCACGGCAACCTGCGCCACCTGCTGGACGCCGGGCTCCCCCGCGTCCACGAGCCCGCCCTGTCCCCCGATCCCGTCGACTACGTCAGCTGGGAGTACGCCCGCGGCTACGTCGACGGCGTGATCGACAGCGAAGAGGGCCGCGACGAGAACTAGCGCCCGCCGGGCCCGGCCGCCGGCCGGGATCAGTCGTCCCAGCGCGGTGCCCGGTAGCGGTCGGTGCGGCGCTCCGCCTCCCGCCGCAGCGCGGCCAGGTCGTCCAGATCGAGGACGGGGTCGTCGCCGGGCGCGGCCTCCGGGCGGTCGGACGGGGCCGCGCGCGTGATCCTGACCGGGCCCTCCGGGCGGCGCTCGTGGTGCCGCCGGGGCGGGAAGAGGTCGTCCAGGCGGCGCTTGAGGCGCGTGATGTCCTCGCGCTCCCCGCCGCGGGACGGCCTGCCCGTCCTCGTCGGTTCCGGCACGGGCGCCGGCGCGGCGGACGGCTCCTGCGGGCGGGCGCGGGTCGCGGCGTCGGCGTCGCCCGCGGCGGGCATGGCGGCCGGGGCGGCGTGCTCGGACGCGCGCGGCGCCGGCGCGGCGCCCGTGGAGCGGTCGGCGCCGCCGCCCGCCGCCGCGACGCCGGTGCTGGCGAGGACGGCGCCCGCCACGCCGAGGGCGACGATCGTGCGGGACCCGCGGCGGCGCGGGCCGGGCCCGGACGGCGCGGGCGGCGCCGGCGGGGCGGGGTCGGCGGTCTGCTCGTCCACGTCGATGATCAGCGCGTGCAGCAGCCGCACCGCCGGGTCGGGATCGTCACCCGCGCACGCGGGCGGCGCCGGGTGCGGGGCGGCGGGCGCGGGCGGACGCCGCGCCGCCAGCGACTCGATGAGGGCGTCGGTGCGGCGGACGGCCGCCAGGTCCGCGGCCGGCGGACCGGCCGGGGCGCGGGCATGGGCCGGTGCCGGGGCCGGGGCATCACCGGAGTGCGAGGGCTCGGCCGGATTCGGGGCGCCCCCGATGCCGGTGAGGGGGCCTCGCTCCGTCAAGCGATCGACTCCTCTCTCGCCATCGCCCGGAGCCGGGCCAGGGCGCGGTGCTGCGCGACCCGCACGGCGCCGGCGGACATGCCGAGCACGTTGCCGGTCTCCTCGGCCGACAGCCCCGCGACGACGCGCAGCAGCACCAGTTCGCGCTGGTGCTCGGGCAGCCGCGTGAGCAGGTCGCGGGCCCGCTGCGCCTCGATGTAGCGGACCACCGTCTCCTCCGGCCCGGGCCGGTCGTCGGGGCCGTCCGGCAGGTCCTCGGTGGGCACGGCGGCGCGCACCGCGCTGCGCATCGCGTCCGCGATCTTGTGCGCGGCGATGCCGAAGACGAACGAGGCGAAGGGGCGGCCCATGTCCCGGTAGCGGGGCAGGGCCGACAGCACGGCGATGCAGACCTCCTGGGCCACGTCGTCGGCGATGTGGTACTGCCCGGACACCCGGCCGAGCCGGGCCCGGCAGTACCGGACGATCATGGGGCGCACCTCGGCGATGAGGACCTCAATGGCGCCCGGATCGCCCTGGACGGCGAGGTTCGTCAGCTCCTTGAGGTCGCCGTCGGCGGCGTCCGCCGCGCGCAGCGCCCGCGTCCCGCGGCCGGTGTCGCGGGCGGCGTCACGGGGCGGTGGCGGGGCCGGACCTCCCGAGGGTTCGGCAGCGCGCGCGGTCATGGTCCCGGCGAAGCATCCCTCGGTCACGTCAAGCATGATGCCCAGCGCCGCCGGGCGTGTCTGCCCCGTCGTTGACAACGGAATGGTCACAGTGCTGGAACGAACCTGGGAATATTACGTCATGCGATCATTTCATTGCCACGCGTCACGAAAGATCAAACCGCCCACCGGATAAAGAACTTCCCATTCGGGTACATGCCAGCGACCCCCGTCCACCGGGTGGACGGGGGTCGCGGAGCCGGTCGAGCCGGCGCGGCCTCTCCCACGCGGCCGGGGCGGACGGCCCCGGCCGGGACGCGGGAAGGGTCAGTGGCCGTGCCCGTGGCCGTGGCCGTGGCCGTGGCCGCCGCCGGCGGCCTCCTCGGCCTCCTCCGGCTTGTCGACCACGAGCGCCTCGGTGGTGAGCAGCATGCTCGCGATCGAGGCGGCGTTGGTGACCGCGGAGCGGGTGACCTTCACCGGGTCGATGACGCCCTGGGCGATCAGGTCGCCGTACTCGCCGGTCGCGGCGTTGTAGCCGTGGCCGGCCTGCAGCGCCTGCACCTTGGAGACGACGACGTAGCCCTCCTGGCCGGCGTTCTCGGAGATCCAGCGCAGCGGCTCGTTGAGCGCGCGGCGGACCGCCTCGGCGCCGGTGGCCTCGTCGCCGGACAGGCCGAGGGTGTCGAAGCCCTCCTTGGCCACGTGCACCAGCGCGCTGCCGCCGCCGGAGACGATGCCCTCCTCGATCGCCGCGCGGGTCGCCGAGATGGCGTCCTCCAGGCGGTGCTTCTTCTCCTTCAGCTCCACCTCGGTGGCGGCGCCGACCCGCAGCACGCAGACCCCGCCGGCCAGCTTGGCCAGCCGCTCCTGCAGCTTCTCGCGGTCCCAGTCGGAGTCGGAGTTCTCGATCTCGACCTTGATCTGGTTGACGCGCGCGGTGATCTCGTCCGCGGAGCCCTCACCGTCGACGATGGTGGTGGCGTCCTTGGTCACGGTGATCCGGCGGGCGCGGCCGAGGTCCTCCAGGCCGATGGAGTCGAGCTTGAGGCCGATGGCCTCGCTGACGACCTGGCCGCCGGTCAGGGTGGCCATGTCGCCCAGCATCGCCTTGCGGCGGTCGCCGAAGCCCGGCGCCTTGACCGCGACGGAGGTGAAGGTGCCGCGGATCTTGTTGGCGACGAGCAGCGCCAGGGCCTCGCCCTCGACGTCCTCGGCCACCACGAGCAGCGGCTTCTTGGTCTGCGCGACCTTCTCGGCCAGCGGCAGGAACTCCTGCACGTTGGAGATCTTGCCGTCCACGATGAGCACGTAGGCGTCCTCCAGGACGGCCTCCATGCGCTCGTGGTCGGTGACCATGTGCGGCGACAGGTAGCCCTTGTCGAACTGGAGGCCCTCGGTGAACTCCAGCTCGAGGCCCATGGTGTGGGCCTCCTCGACGGTGATGACGCCGTCCTTGCCGACCTTCTCGAACGCCTCCGCGATCAGCTCGCCGATCTGCGGGTCCTGCGCGGAGATGGTCGCGACGTGCGCGATCTCGTCCTTCTCGACGATCTCGCGGGCCGACTTCAGCAGCTGGTCGGACACGTGCTGGGCGGCGGCGTCGATGCCGCGCTTGAGCGCGAGCGGGGACGCGCCGGCGGCCACGTTGCGGGTGCCCTCCCGGACCAGCGCCTGCGCGAGGACGGTCGCCGTGGTGGTGCCGTCGCCCGCGATGTCGTTGGTCTTGGTCGCCACTTCCTTGGCGAGCTGGGCCCCGAGGTTCTCGTAGGGGTCCTCCAGCTCCACCTCGCGGGCGATGGTGACGCCGTCGTTGGTGATGGTCGGCGCGCCGAACTTCTTGTCGATGACGACGTTGCGGCCGCGCGGGCCGATCGTCACCTTGACGGCGTCCGCGAGAGCGTTGACGCCGCGCTCAAGAGCCCGGCGAGCGTCCTCCTCGAACTCCAGGATCTTCGCCATGCGGATACTCCTCTATTACGCGATCCGCCCCGGCAGCCCCGCCGAAGGCGGCGCCGACCGGGGCGGGTGCATCACGTCTCGGTGATTACTTCTCGATGACCGCGAGCACGTCGCGGGCCGAGAGGACGAGGTACTCCTCGCCGTTGTACTTGACCTCGGTGCCGCCGTACTTGCTGTAGAGCACGACCTCGCCGACCTTGACGTCGACCGGGACGCGCTCGCCCTTGTCGTCGACGCGACCCGGGCCAACGGCAAGGACGGTGCCCTCCTGGGGCTTCTCCTTGGCGGTGTCCGGGATCACCAGGCCCGACGCGGTGGTGGTCTCGGCCTCAAGCGGCTGGACGACGATGCGGTCCTCAAGCGGCTTGAGAACAACCTTGGTGGCGGTCGTCACGATCTGACCTCCCCTTCGATTGGTCCTCGGCCGGCCACGGATGACCGGCCAGCACATGTGACAGAAGAGGCGACCCTGGACCGGCCTGCCGTCGCGGGTGCCAGACCGACCTTGTCGCTGTTGTTGGCACTCTCAGTACGAGAGTGCCAGTCATGGAGACTATTCCGTGCTCGGGAGCCCGTCAACACGGACACGGAGGCACCGGGCGCCGTTCACCCGACGCTAACTTCGCTCCATGGACATCGCGTCGTTCCGGGCCCTGCGCACCCCCTCCGGCCAGGCACTCCTCGGCGAGGCGGCGGCGGCGGACGTCGGCGAGGACGGATTGCTCGCCACGGCGACGCGGCTGCGCGAACGACACGATCCCGCGCTGGTCGCAGCGGCGCTCACGCAGGTGCGGCTCCGGGAGCGGGCACGGGCCAAGTTCGGCCCGGACGCCGACCGCATGTACTTCACGCAGGCGGGCCTTGAGCAGTCCACCCGTGCGAGTGTGGCGGCGCACAGAGCCCGACGGTTCGCCGACCGGCTGGACGGCGCGCGTGTGCTGGACATGGGCTGCGGGATAGGGGCCGACCTCATCGCGCGGGGGCGCGCGGGCCTCACCGGGGAGGGCGTGGAACTCGACCCGTTGACGGCCGAGGTGGCGCAGGCGAACGTGACCGAATTCGGCCTCGACGCGTCCGTGCGCGTCGGCGACGCGACTGAGGCCGCTCTGGACGGCTTCGACGCGGTGTTCGCCGACCCCGGGCGCCGCACTGCACGGGGCAGGGTCTTCGACCCGCGCTCCTACGAGCCGCCGCTCGACGTCGTCCTGGACAGAGCACAGAAGGTCCCTGGAGCGTGCGTCAAGGTGGCGCCCGGCATCCCGCATGAAGCCGTCCCGGACGGCGCAGAAGCCGAGTGGGTGTCGGTCCACGGCGACGTCAAGGAGGCGGCCCTCTGGCTGGGGTCGCTCGCAGGGGACGTCGGCCGCCGGGCCACGCTGCTGTCGTCCGACACCGACCCGCAGGTCTGGACATTGACCCCGCAAGTGTCGGACGGCCCCGATGTCCGCCCATGGGGCCGTTACCTATACGAGCCCGACGGAGCGGTGATACGCGCCCATCTGGTGGGCGAGGTGGCAGAACTGGTCGGCGGCGGGCTGGCCGATCCGCAGATCGCGTACATCACGTCCGACCGGCTGTTCCCGACGCCGTTCGCGTCCGCCTACGAGATCGAGGACGTCCTGCCGTTCTCGGTGAAGCGCCTGCGCGCCGAGCTGCGCCGCCGCGAGGTCGGGGTGCTGACGGTCAAGAAGCGCGGCTCGGCCGTCGACGTCGACCGGCTGCGCCGCGACCTCGGCTTCGCCGGGCGCCGGCCGGGGCACGGCGCCGCGGAGGCGACGCTCGTGGTCACCCGGGTCGGCCGCGATCCGGTCGCCCTACTCGCCCGCCCCGCCGCGCCCGCTCCCCCGGCGGGCTGACCCGGCGGCTGACCCGCCCGGAGCGGGGCCGCCCGGCAACCGTGCCCAAAGATCTTCCGCGCGGCCGGGCAACGCCAAGCGGGGCCGGGCGACGCGCCACGGCGGTGCAAATCATCGGCGTTTTCCGGCATCGCGTCCACCAGGGATTGCGGGCGCCCGGCAACGCGGCGGCTCCGGCCCCGAATCGGCGCGCCGGGACCGACGCGCCCGAAAACACCGGGACGGGTTCACCGGCCGGGACTTCGGCGCCGCGGAATACCCTCCGAAATAGGGCTTGAATCCGCCCCGCGCCGCCTCGCGGCCGCGGCCGCGCACCGGCGGGCCGCCGCCGCGCCCGGTTCGGGAACTGCCGATGTTGGACGAGATGTACGGACACGGCACCGTCCCCGGCGACCGCGCATCCCCGCCACATCATGACGATCAAGGCGATTGCCGCGTAGCGGTGACCAACCCCGCTCCCGGCTATTTCTCACTTTCCGCCCCAGCCGGATAACAGGCGCATTCCGCAGAACTCGCAATCTTCTCTGCTACCCGTTTTAGCGGTCCCTCACACGCACTACAGTGGCCACCTCAGAGATTCATTTGCCGTGCGTCATTTCGTCGCGCCGGCACACGAAGGAGCATCGGGTGGAAACGAATCACAACTTCCTGCAGACGGGAGGTCAACCGGTCTCGGATCGGATGCGGGAGTTGCTCGCCCGTGCGGCGCAGGACCACGTCTATGAACAGCGCTCACAGGGTCAGGTCCTGGACGAGATTCGCCAGCGGCTGGAAGGCATGGAGTGGCTGCTCCGCGAGGTCCGCGAGCGGGAGCTCACCGGGCTGACCGGGCAGCTCGAGAGCGTCCGCGGGCAGGTCGACGAACTGTCCGGCAAGCCCCCGGAATGGGCCGAAGGACTGGCCGAGCACATCGAGTCGTTCGGCGAGCGGGTCAAGCCCGTCGCCGAACTGCCGGCGCTGTGGGCCGACGTCGGCGTCGTCGCCGAGAACGTCGACGAGGGCCTGACCCGCATCCAGGCCGTCCTCGACTCCGCGCAGCACATCACGGACGCCACGCAGCAGGCGTCCCAGCGCATGGACGAGATGACCAAGCGGCTCGACAAGCTCCAGGGCAGCATGGAGGCCGCGTCCGTCCGGTTCAACCGGCTGGACAAGTCGCTCGCCGAGCTGGGCCACCGGTCCGAGCGGCTGGAGCACTCGATCAACGGGGTCACGGCCCGGGTCGACCAGGCGCTCGGCGAGATGGCCGAGCGGATGGAGCAGGGGCTGGAGGCGGTCAACGGCCGGGTCGAGGGCGTCGGCGGCCGGCTCGACGGGCTGGACGGGCGGCTGGACGGCGTCGACGGCCGGCTGGAGGGGCTGTCGGGCAAGCTGGAGGGCCTGGACGGCCGGTTCGAGAGCCTCGACGGCCGGCTCGACGGGCTCGGCGAGCGGATCGGCCGGCTCCCCGCCACGCTGGAGATCGCCGAGGTGCACCGGCTGCTGGCCGAGATCGCGCAGCGTCCGGCGGCCGAGTACGGCGACCGGTTCGACGCGCTGGAGAAGCACCTCGCCGAGGCGGTCGACCCGCTGATCGAGGAGCTGCGCGCCCGGCCGGACCGCGACGAGGTCAAGGCGACCATGTCGCAGATCGCCGAGACCGCCTACAGCGACGTCGCCAAGCGGATGGACGAGTTCTCCCGCCGCTTCGAGGACGTGCACGAGGACGTCCGCAAGCGCATCGAGAACATCCACGAGGAGGTCGCCAAGCGGGTCGACGTCGCGCTGGAGGAGTTCACCGCGCAGGTCGACATCGTCTCCCGCCGGGTGGAGTCGGTGCACGCGGACGTCGCCAAGCAGGTCGAGTCCGTGCACAGCGAGGTGGCGCGGCAGGTCAGCGGCGTCCACGACGACTTCGGCAAGCGGATCGGCGACATCCACGAGGACGTCACCCGCCAGGTGGGCAGCATCCACGAGGACGTCGCCAAGCAGGTCGGCAACATGCAGGAGGACGTCGCGCGGCAGGTCGGCGGCGTGCACGCCGAGTTCGCGCGGCGCGTGGAGAGCATGCAGGACGAGGCCGGCCGCCGGGCCGACGCCGCGCAGGCCGAGTTCGCCAAGCGCTTCCTGCACGTCGAGGACGAGGTGGGCCGCAAGGTCGACGGCGTCCACGACGAGGTCTCCAAGCAGGTCAACGCGGTGCACGAGGACGTGCTGAAGCGGCTGTCCACGCTGGAGGAGACGATGCTCGCGCTCGCCGAGGCCCTGCTCCGGCCCCGCCGCGAGCCGAAGGACTGACCGGCGATCGGAACCATCGGGTGGGGCCCGGCCGCGGGCCCCACCCGAGCCGCATTCGGATACCGGACGGAATCCGCGGCGTTTGTCCGGCAAACGCCCGCGACGACCGGAGATACTCCCTCACCCGACCCCGCTGACGTGCAATTTGTTACGTTCCGTCTTCGCAAAATCACTCCCAATACCCTTCGGAATCCGTTTTCATGGATCAGGTGACTCGCACACCGGCTGCCTGCCTGCCGACCGGAGCCCCGCCCGGCCACCCCACCCTGCGCTGGGTCGAGGAGTGCCTCGGCCGCGGCGCCGAGGTCCGCATGGTGCGGCCGCTCGCCGGCGGGACCGCGCACGCCAACCACGCCCTGCTCGTGGAGAGCGGCTCCGGCAGCGCCCACCGCCTCGTCCTGCGCCGCTGGACGGGCCGCCCCGCCGACGGCCGCGCCGCCCGCCGCTACGGCGACGCCGACTTCTCCCCCGAACGCGAGATCGCCGCGCTCGCCCTCCTCGCCGGCTGCGAGATCCCCACCCCAGAGCTCGTCGCCGCCGACCCCGCCGGGGCCTACTGCGACGTCCCCGCCCTGCTCATCACCCGGCTCAGCGGTCACCCGCCCCGGCCGTCCCCCGACGACCTGCCCGAATACCTCATCCAGCTGGCCGCCGCGCTGCTGTCGGTGCACGCTCTGAACGGCGCGTCCACGATGCCCCCGTACGTCCCCTACAACCGGCTCGACGTGCGCCGCCCGCCCAAGCACGCGCTCCGCCCCACCCTGTGGCAACGCGCCTTCGAGGTCGCGGCCCGGCCCGCCCCCGAAGCGCCCGCCCGGTTCATCCACCGCGACTACCACGCCGACAACACGCTGTGGTCCTACGGCAAGCTCACCGGCGTCGTCGACTGGTCGGACGCCTCGTCCGGCCCCGTCTCCGTCGACATCGCCCGCATGCGCCGCGGCCTGGCCCTCCGCTACGGCCCGTCCGTCGCCGACCGCTTCCGCGCCACCTTCGACCAGGTCTCCGGCGGCCACGCCCACGACCCGTACTGGGACGTCCGCAGCCTCCTCGACCTCCTCCCCGAAGACGACGACCGCGTCCTGGACGAGGCCCACGTCCCCCTCTACGAGGACTACCTGGCCAAACTCCTCCCAGAATGTTGAAGGGAGAGCACGCTGAACCTCAACCGGCGGCCACGGGTCGGGCGGCCGGAGGGCGCCCTAGCGCCCGGAGGCCGCACGACCCGCCGACCCACGTCTC
>NZ_JBFARO010000043.1:0-65231 GCF_040677125.1 Actinomadura sp. NPDC049382 | reverse complement strand
TCGGTACCGATGTAGTTGTGGTTGAGCATCCTGGCCTCCTCCTGAGCCAGGACGACAACACGCCGCGCGCGGTCGGTGAACCTCTCGAACATCTCCTCGCCTCATCTCCGGGCGCTGGACATTTAACTCTATGTTTCTAAAGTGGATTGTCCGGTGCCGTTGCGCAAGGCGCGTTCACTACCGGCGTAGCGCCGCAGGGCACCGCGGACCCGAGCGGAGGAGCCTGTGTCCCTGGAGAACCACCTCATGGTCGACGCCTACACCGACGTCCACAACGACTGCGAAGCCGAGGAGAACGCCGCCGCGGCCCGGGCCGGGCGGATGCCGTCCGGCCCGGGGGGCGAGGGTGTCCCGGCCGGCTACCCCGCCGGCCGGCCCGCCGCCTCGCGGGCCGCCGGCGAGCCGTTGGAGCCCATTGACTTCTCACTTTAAAAACTTATAGTGAGAGGCCCAAGGGTGCCATCGGGAGCCGCGCGGGCCGAGGCCCCGAAACGATCTCGACAGACGCTGGAGGTGTCTGGCTTGAGTTCACTCCGCGAGACATACGAATCCCTCAACCTGGAGCCGAAGCCGATCCGGCCGCACATCCTCGCCGCCGCGACGATCGTCTTCGGCGACGACTACTACGCGGGCCGCCGGGAGACCATCAACCTCTCCGGGTTCGTGCAGCTGAACAAGTGGCCGATGCCGGGCTTCGAGCACCGCGTGGACGAGAACGGCTACGCCGAGCTCCAGACCGAGCTCATCAGCGCGCCCGAGGTCGGCATCAAGGGCTACAGCTACGAGCTGGACGACCGCATCCAGGTGCTGTCGAACCCCTTCCTGCCGAACACCGGCCACGTGCGCCAGATCGTCCCCGGCAAGAACTTCCCCGCGGAGTTCTACATCCGCCGCTTCGGCATCCTGGAGACCAGCACGCTGCGTCTCGCCCACCGCAACGTCATCGACATCTACGGCGTGGTGGACAACATTCCCCCCTACAAGAAGCCGCTCACGGGCCCGTACCTGGGCAGCCCGCGCGGCGACGGCCCGTTCGAGGTCGTGCAGGCGCCGAACGTGGCCGTCGGCACGACGCTCCCCGAGGCGTGGTACCCGGCCAACGACGAGAACGAGCCGGTCGGCATCACCCCGACCGTGTTCTTCGCGGCGAGCGCCGGGCCCTGCATGTCCATGCTGGTCGACCCGTCCATGATCATGCAGGTGTCGCTGGAGGGCTCCATCGACATCGAGGTCGACGGACGGACCGAGACCATCGACCTCGCGGGCGACCACCGCAAGGCGGCCGGCACCGAGATCCTGCTGTTCGGCCCCGAGAAGCACGACGAGGGCACCGGTGTGCTGGCCCAGATGGCGCGCGTCGCCATGGTCGGCACCAGCGACGCCCTCGGCGGGCGGGTCATGCTCCGCGCGAGCTGGCCGCGGCCGTCCGGCGGCACCCTCGGCACGGGCAGCGAGGAGAGCCTGAGCCGCGTCCGCTACCCCGGCGACCTGCACATCGACGCCGAGTTCGAACTGTCCACCCCGCAGGGCAACCTGTACGCGGCCAGCCCGGTGCACGTCGCCGGCAAGCTGCGCGACCTGGAGCCCACCGGGACCGAACTGTCGATGCAGGGCACCGACGCGGCCCTGCTCACCGACGGCGGCACCCCCCGTGCCCGGCTGACCGGGGCGCGCCTGGTCATGCGGGACGCCTACGTGGGCGAGACCGCCGCGGTGAACATCTGATCCGGTCCGCGGCCGCGGCTTGACGCGGTCACCGGAGCGAGTCAGATTGAAAAACCAGTAGTACCGGTGCCGGGCGCCTCCTCCCGGGGGCGCCCGGTCCCGGGCACGCCGCGCGACAGGTGGGAGAAGGCTTGGACCCCCGGCAGCTCCAGATGCACCAGGCGATGCTCGCCGACCGGCCCCGGCTGGCGGCCTACGACCGGGCCCTGGCGGGCCTCGCGCACGGCGCCGTCGTCGCCGACGTCGGGGCGGGGGTGCTCGCGCTGTCGCTGCTGGCGCTGCGGCACGGCGCCGAGCACGTCTACGCGGTGGAGGCCGATCCCGCCACCGCGGCCGTCGCCGCCCGCGTCGCCGAGAGCAACGACCTGAAGGGCCGGCTGACCGTCGTGCGCGGCGACGCCCGCACGGTGCGGCTGCCGGAGCGCGCCGACGTGGTCGTGTCCGAGATGATGGGCAACCTCGGCCCCGAGGAGCAGATGATGGAGGTGCTGGGCGAGTTCGCCCGGCACAACCTGGCGGCCGGCGGCACGGTCGTCCCGAGCCGGCTGGTCACCCAGCTCGCCGCCGTGCAGTTCGACGGCGAGGGCTGGGGCCTGTGGGACGACGACTTCCACGGCTTCCGGCTGGACGCGGTGGCCGAGAGCGCGGCGCCCGCCGCGCAGCTGCACTTCTTCCAGCGCCCGCCGACGCTGCTGAGCGAGCCCGCCGAGGTCGCCGACCAGCGGCCCGCGCGCGGGCAGGCCGCGCCGCCGCGCGGCCGGACCCTCACCATCACCAGACCCGGACGCCTGCACGCCGTCATCGGCTACTTCACCGCCACCCTCACCGAGGACACCGCCCTGTCGAACCTGCCGTCCTATCCCGGCTGCAACTGGGCGGTGTGGGTGTGGCCGCTGCGGCACACCGACGTCGCGCCCGGCGACCGGCTGCGGGTGGTGCCGCGCCCGGCGGGCGACGTCCGCGAGGTCACCGGCTGGCGGCTGGACTGCGGGCTGAGGAAAGGGAGCTGACCATGCCCATGGCGGCCGGTTCGGTGCGCGACATCCCCGTGCGCGCCCTCAAGCTGTGCGGTCTCACCTGGAGCGGGGAGTGCCTGTGGTTCTCCGAGGCCGTGTCCAACCAGATCATGGCGCTCGCCCCCATGACCGGCGAGGTCCGGCAGCGGGTGCCCTGCGCCGACGTCCGCACCGACCTGACGACGATGGACGGGAACCTGGTGCAGATCGCCGGCCCGGACCGCGTCCTGCGCACGCTCGACCCGGAGACCGGGGACGTGCTCGCCGAGCGGCCCAACCCGCGCCCCGGCGCGCTGCTGTGCGGGCTGGAGGCGACCCGGCACGGGCTGTGGCTCGGCTATGAGGACCTGCGCGTCGTCGACCTGCGCGACCCGGACGACCTGCGGCTGATCCGCAGCTACCCGGTGCGGAGCCCGGTCGCGGGCGTCACCGTCTCCGACGGGTTCCTCGCCTACGCCGACCACCGCGCCGCCACGCTGAACCTGCTCGACCTGGAGCGCGGCGCCGAGCTCGCGGCGGTGTCGGTGGCGGGCAACCCCACCGGCATCACCTGGGACGGCACGCTGATCTGGTACTGCGACTACACGACCCTCCAGCTCCGGGCGGTGGAGATCCTGGGGATCGCGGGATGACGCGCCGCGACGACCCGGTGCTGCTCGCGGCGCGGGCGGCGCGCGTGCTCGCCACGGTCGTCGTGCTCGGCGCGGCGGCGCTGCCCGGGACGGTCGGGCTGACCCTGCTGCGCGGCCCGGCGGCGGGCCGCCGCCACCTGTACCGCCGGATCACCCGGCTGCTGGTGGCGCTCGGGCCGACGTTCGTCAAGGCCGGGCAGGTGCTCGGCACCCGCCGGGACGTCCTGCCCGCCGCGCTGTGCGACGAGCTGTCCCTGCTGCAGGACTCGGTCGGCCCGCTCACTCCCGAGCAGACCCGCCGCGGCCTCGCCGAGGCGTACGGCCCGGTCCCGGCCAAGCCCGTGGTGGACGGGCCCGTGGTGGACGGGCACGCGGGCAACGGGCACGCGGGCAACGGGCGCGCGGTGGACTCGCGGGGCGGTGGGGCGCCGATCCGGGCGTCGGACGTCACCGCCGTGGCGAGCGGGAGCGTCGCCTGCGTCTACGAGGCGACGCTGCCGTCCGGGGCGCGGGTCGCGGTGAAGCTGCGCCGGCCCGGCATCGAGGCGCCGATGCGGCGCGACCTGGCGCTGATGCGGGCGGGCGCCCGGCTGGCGGCGCGGGTGCCGCCGTTCCGGGGGCTGCCGGTCGCGGAGGTCGTGGACAGCATGTGCGGGGCCGTCCTCGGGCAGCTCGACTTCGCCCGGGAGGCCGCGAACCTGGACCGGCTCCGCGACACGCTGGCGACGGTGCCGCGCGTCTGGGTGCCGAAGGTGCACCTGGACGCGTCCCGGCCGCGCTGCATCGTGATGGACTTCATCCCCGACCTGGACGTGCGGGCCGCCGAGTCGTGCCCGCCGGCGATGCGCAAGCGGTTCGCCGAGTCCGCGCTGACCGCGATCTACCACATGCTGTTCGTCACCGGGTTCGTGCACTGCGACCTGCATCCGGGCAACCTCTACTTCACCCGCGGCGGGCAGGTGGTGGTGCTGGACGCCGGGTTCAGCGTGCAGCTCTCGGAGCGGCTGCGCCGGCTGTTCGCCGAGTTCTTCCTCAACATGGCCACCGGCCGGGGGCGCCGCTGCGCCGAGATCGTCATCGAGAGCTCGGCGGGCGTGCGCCCGGACGCCGACCTGGAGGGGTTCACCGTCCGGATGGCGGACCTGGTGGAGCGCAGCCACGGGCTCCCGGCCCGCGAGTTCAGCCTGATCGCCTTCGCCGCCGAGATGTTCGACCTGCAGCGCCGGTTCGGCATCCACGCCGCCGCCGAGCTGATCTTCCCGCTGCTGTCGCTGCTGGTCATCGAGGGCACGATCCGCGATCTGGACCCGTCGATCGACTTCCAGGAGACGGCCAAGCCCGTCCTGAACCGCGGGCTGTTCGGCCGCCGGACGCCGGCGTGAGCGCGGCGGCGGCGGGCGGCGCCGGCACCGAGCCGGTCGTCCTGGAGTACCTGCTGCTGGGGCTGCGGCTCGGCCGGCACGTGCCGGGGTTCGTCGACTCCTGGGCCGGTGACCCGTCGCTGCAGGCGCGGGTCGAGGCCGAGCCGCCCGCCGACCCGGCGGCCCTGGCCCGGCGGGCGGCCCGGCTGCGCCGCGAGGCGGCCGACAGCGGGCTCGCCGCGGAGCGCCGGGACTTCCTGACGGCGCAACTCGCCGCGCTGGAGTGCGGCGCGCGGCGGCTGGCGGGGGAGCAGGTCCCGTTCGTCGAGGAGATCGAGACCTACTTCCAGGTGCGGATCGGCATGGGCGACACCGACCGGTACGCCGCCGCCCACGACGCGCTCGCCGGGCTGCTGCCGGGGGCCGGCCCGCTGCGGGCGCGGCTGGAGGAGTTCCGGGCGCGCAACGCGGTGCCGCCGGACGCGCTGCACCGGGCCGTCCGCGCGGTGTCGGACGCGCTGCGCGTGCTCGTCCGCGACCGCTACGGCCTGCCCCCCGGCGAAGAGGTGACGTACGAGGTGGTGCGGGACCGGCCGTGGAACGCCTTCAACCGCTACCTCGGCCGGTACCGGTCGGTGGTCTCGCTCAACGAGCCGGCGGGCGCCGACCTGGGCGCGCTGCCGCTGATCGCCGCGCACGAGTGCTACCCGGGGCACCACACCGAGCGCAGCCTCAAGGAGGCGGAGCTGGTGGCGGACGGGCAGCACGAGCACGCGATCGCGCTGGTGAACACCCCGCAGTCGCTCATGGCGGAGGGCATCGCCGAGCACGCGCTCGCCGCCGTGATGCCCGCGGGCTGGGGCGCCTGGACGGCGGAGATCCTCGCCGCGGAGGGCGTCCGGATGGACGGCGAGCGCGTCGAGCAGGTGATGCGGCACGTCAGGACGCTGCTGCCCGCCCGCCAGGACGCGGCGCTCCTCCTGCACGACCGGGGCGCCGGCACCGACGCGGCGGTCGCCCATCTGCGGCGGTGGCTGCTGCTGGGCGAGGAGCGGGCCCGCCGGATGACGGCCTTCCTGACCGATCCGCTGTGGCGGGCGCACACCACGACCTACATCGAGGGCGCCCGGCTCGTCGCCGCCTGGACGGCGCTCGGCGACCCGCGTCGGCGGTTCCGGCGGCTGCTGGCCGAACCGCTGCTCCCGGCGCGCCTCGGCAAGGACATCGTCAACACCGCCCCCGCGCACTGATACTTGCATATTGTGTAGCGCGTCCACGGGAGACCGGACGGAAGACGTCAGACCGGAGACTGAGGGGTGCGCGCATGACCGAGGTGGACCGCGGCGAGATCGAGCCCATGTGGCCGGAGGGCGCCGGGGAGGACTACATCGCGGCCAGGATCGAGCTGGCCAGGGCGGAGCGCAGGCTGCGCGACCAGGTCGAGGCGGTGGCCGCCGCGCGCCGCCGGATGCCGCCGGGCCGGCTGCTGGACGACTACGTGTTCGCGGAGGGTCCGCGCGACCTCGCCGTGGACGAGCCCGTCACCGCCCCGCACCTCGCCGACCTGTTCGGCGAGCACGACACGCTGCTGACCTACCACCTGATGTTCCACCCCGACGAGGACCAGGCCTGCTCGATGTGCTCGATGTGGGTCGACGGCTTCCACGGGGTCTCCCACCACCTGGCGCGGCACGGCGCGTTCGTCGTGGTGAGCAAGGCGCCGCTGCCGAAGCTGCGCGCGTGGGCGCGGCGGCGCGGCTGGGACGGGCTGCGGATCCTGTCCAGCCACGGCACGACGTTCAACCGGGACATGAACACCGAGCGGGCCGGCGGCGTGCAGCGGCCGGTGTTCAGCGTCCTGCGCAGGGAGGACGCCGGGATCCGGCACTTCTACTCGCTGCCCGCCAACCACCTCGACGGCACCGAGCGCGGCATCGACCTGCTGTCGCCGGTGTGGAACGTGCTGGACCTGACGCCCGGCGGGCGCGGCGACTGGTACGCCGACAACGACTACCCGGGCCGGGCCCGCGGCTGACCCGCCGGACCGCCGCCTCCCGAGCACGCGGCCGGCCGGCGCGTGCTCGGGAGGATTCGCCGGTTGTGTCGCGATTGACGGCTTTCACTTTAATAATATATTGTGATCCGAGTTGACGGTGACTCTCTCCCGAGGGGGAATCGGTCGTGTCCGACCAGCTCGCAGCGGGTGTCAGCCGATCCGGAACCGACCTGTCCGAGGCGTCCTGGGACGCCGTTCGCAAGCTGTTCGCCCTGCGGGACGGCACGACCCACCTCAACACCGGCACGGTCGGCGCGCCGCCGCACGAGGTGCTGGACGTGCACGAGCGGCTCTCCCGCGAATGGGCCGGGAGCCTCGGCGACATCTACCCGCCGACGCTCTACCCCGACTACCGCGCCGCCATCGCCCGCGACTTCGGCATCGACCAGGACGAGCTGGCGATCTGCCACAACTCCACCGAGGCCATGGCGCGGATCGTCGCCGGGCTCGACTTCGGCGAGGGCGACGAGGTCGTCACCACCACCCACGAGTGCTTCTCGGTGCTGTCCAACCTCAACCTCGTCCGCGACCGGTACGGGCTGACCGTCCGGCAGGTCACCCCGCCGTCCGGACCGGACGTGCGCGCCGAGGAGATCGTGGAGCTGTTCGAGGCGGCGATCACCCCGCGCACCAAGGCGCTGTTCTTCGCCGGGGTCACGCTGTTCACCGGCACCCGGATGCCCGTCCGCGAACTCTGCGACCTCGCCCAGCGGCACGGCCTGATCACGGCCATGGACGGCGCCCTCGTCCCCGGGATGCTGGACGTGGACCTGCGCGCCCTCGGCCTCGACTTCGCCAGCGGATCGGGCTCGAAGTTCCAGTGCGGCCCCCTCGGCACCGGCCTGCTGTACGCGCGCAACAAGGTCGTCCCCGAGCACAACCCGCTGCCGCTGCCGCGCTTCTGGCCGGTCATCTCGACCTGGTACCCGCTGCTCGGCCCGATGCCGCCGCGCACGACGACCGGCGTCGAGACCTGCAACATGGGCGACTACCTGCAGAGCGCGGGCAGCGCCGGCACCGCCCGCGCCGCCGCGCTCGCCAAGGCGTGCGAGATCTGGAACGCGATCGGGCGCGGCCGCATCGAGCGGCACATCCTCGACCTCGGCGACTACGCGCGGGAGCGGGTCGCGGAGCGGTTCGGCGAGGACTCCCTGTACTCGCCGTCCGCCGACGTCCGGCTGCGCTCGCCGCTGGTCGCCTTCAAGCCGTTCCGGGACCCGGCGGACGCCTGGAACCCAAAGAAGATCAACATCCTGGTCGACCGGCTGGAGGCCGAGCACCGGATCTGGATCCGCTGGGTGGAGTTCGACGTGCCCGGCTCGCCGCACCTGCACTACGCGGCCCGGCTGTGCACCCACCTGTTCAACACGCGCGAGGACGTCGACCGTGCCGTGGACGCCATCGGCCGCCTCGCCGACGAGCTGTCGTGACCGGAGGGGCCGCCGCGCGGGACGCGGGGGCCGCAGGCAGCGCGCGGGGCGGACGCCCCGCGGGCGGACGAGCTACGGAGCGGTGAAGCCATGACCGACGACGGGCCGCCGGACGGCGGGGTACTGCGGCTGTACGGGCCGGGCGAGAGCGGCGACCTCGACCCCGCCCGCGCCGGCGGCGCCCCGGCCCGGCAGATCACCCGCCTGTGCACCCGGCAGCTGTTCGGCTACGCGCCGGTCGCCGACCCCGCCGACTGGCGGATCGCGGCGCCCGTCCCCGACCTCGCGGCCGACGTCCCGTCCACCTACAACGCCGGGATGAGCGCGAGCCACAAGGTCTACACGGTGACGCTGCGCAGCGGCGTCCGGTGGGACTCCTCGCCGCCGCGGGAGGTCACCGCCGGCGACTTCGTGCGCGCCTTCAAGCGGCTGTGCTCCCCGGTGCCGGGGATGGCGGGCGCCGCCTACTTCGCCGGGACGATCCGGGACTTCACCGAGTACCGGCGGGCGTGCGCCGCCGCGTTCCCCGGCGGGGCGACGGCGGCGGAGCTGGCCGAGTTCCACCGGTCCACCGAGCTGCCCGGCGTGTTCGCGGTGGACGACGACGTGCTGGTGTTCGAGCTGGAGCGGCCCGACCCGGAGTTCCTGCACCTGCTCGCGCTGCCCGCCGCCTCTCCCGTCCCCGTCGAGTACGAGGCGTTCGTGCCGGGCGACGGCACCGCGCCCCGCCACCTGCGGTCGACGGGCCCGTACCGCGTCGTGCCCGCCCCGCCGGGCACGACGCTGCGGCTGGAGCGCAACCCGGTGTGGCGGCCGGAGACCGACCCGCTGCGGAGCGCGCACGTGGACGCCGTCGAGGTGACCGCCGCCCCGGCGACGGCGGGCGCGCTGCGCCGGGTCATCGGGGCGGGGCGCGCCGACCTGCCCTGGGGGCTCTCGGTGCCCGACCTGTCGGCCGATCCGCGCGGCGACCGGTACGTGCGCGACGAGGTCCTGGACCCCTATCTCGTCTTCAACCTCGCCGCGTCCCCCGTGCTGGACGCGCCCGAGCTGCGCCGGAGGATCGCGGCGGCCATCGACAAGCGGGCCCTGCTGCGCATCCACCGCGATCTGGGGCTGGACCCGTCCGTGCGGGTCGCGCACAGCCTGCTCGCCCCGGACGAAGTGCGGGCCGAGCCCGCCGATGTCCCGGTGGCGGGGTCCCCGGCGCCGCCGAAGGAGCTGGTGCTGATCCACTCCGATGCCGGCGCGCACCCGGCGATGGCGCGGTCGGTGGCCGCCGACCTCACCGGCGCCGGGATCGCGGTCCGCGTCGAAGCGCGGCCGTTCGCCGCGTACCGCCGGATCGTGGCCGAGACCGGGGGCTGGGACCTCGCGCTCGCCGCCTGGGCGCCGGAATGGCCCGACGACCGGGGCCGCGCCACGGTCGAGCCGCTGCTGCGGGGCGGGCCGGTGCCCGGCGTCGCCAACCACGGCCGCTACCTCGCCCCCGGCCTCGACCGGGCCATGGACGAGGCCATCGGCGTCACCGACCCCGACCGGGCGCGGGCCGCCTGGCGCGAGATCGACCGGCGCGCCATGGCGGACGCCCCGGTCGTGCCGCTGCTGGCAGTCGCCCGGACCGTGCCCCGCGCCGCCGGGGACCGGGTCCGCGGCGCGGTGGCGATGCCCGTCCAGGACCACGCCCCCGACCTCGCCGCCGTCCGGCTCGACCTCACCCTGCCGGGACGGCCGCCGGCGATACCGGTCGCCCGGTCGGTGCCCGCCCCCGGGCGGTACCTGTGCGGGCTGACCCACGACGGCCGGTACCTGTGGCACTCCGACCAGGAGGCCGGGAAGCTCTTCGCGGTGCACCCGGCGCACGGCGAGATGGTCCGCGAGGTGTCGAACCCGCGCGTCCGCGCCGACCTGGCCTTCCACGACGGGCTGCTGCACCAGATCGGCGGGCGGCCGAAGCGGCTGGTGCTGATCGACCCGGAGACCGGGCAGGAGGTCGGAGAGAAGCCCGTCGACCCGCCGAGCGGCCGGGTGACCGGCGTCGAGGCCGCGCCCGAGGGCCTGTGGCTGTGCCTGCGCGCCCCGTCGGTGGCGCAGCTGCGCGACCCGCGCACGATGGAGGTGCTGCGCGAGTTCCCGATCGAGGGCGAGCCCGCCGGGCTGACCTGGGCGGGCGGGCGCGTCCTGTACGCCGAGTTCGAGACGGGCGTGCTGCGCGCGGTGGACGACACGACCGGGGAGCCCGTCGCCGAGGTCACCCTCGAAGGGCACCCGACCGGCCTGACGTGGGACGGCTACCAGCTCTGGTACTGCGACTTCGAGGCGCGGCGGCTGAAGTCGGTGCGGCTCGCCGAGGTCCTGCGGCATCCGCCCGCGCGGAGGCGTGGCGGTGGCTGACGGCGCCGCCGGGCTGGACCTGCTGCCGGTCGCGCGCGCCCTCGCGCCGACCCGGGAGCGCGCGGCGGCGGTCGCCCGCATCGCGGCCGGTACCGGCGTCGAGCTGGACGAGGACTTCGGCCGGCGGACCGCCGCCTACTACGACGCCGCGCCCGAGCCCGGCTACGGCGCGGACCTGCGCCGCCGCTACGACCGCCTGAAGCGGCACAACCTCGCGCAGTTCCAGGCGCTGACCGACGCGGGCGTGGAGATCCGCCCGTGGCTCGGGGACGGGCGCCCCTACCCGAACTCGCGCGTCCTGCGCGACCGCGTGCGCCGCACCCGGCGGCTCTACGTCCACCTGACGGCGCGCGGGCACGGGCCGGGGCCGGTCCGCGGCTTCCACCCGATGCGGGAGCCGGCGGGCCTGCGGGTGGACGGCGTGGAGTTCTGCCACAACGACGTGTTCCGGGCGGTCCACGACCTGCTCGGGCACGTCGCGTTCGACACCGGGTTCGGGCCGAAGGGCGAGTTCCTGGCGGCGCACGGCCACCTCCAGCTCTACCCGGAGGAGGCGCACCCGGTGCTGTTCACCGAGCAGATCGCGCAGATCTGCTGGTTCTACTACGGCCCGCACCGCGACGTGCCCGCGAGCCGCAGGCCGTTCCCCGAGCAGAAGGTCCTGCTGTTCCCGAAGCGGTTCCTCGACAGCTTCCGCCAGATGTTCCGGCCCAGGCCGGGGGAGGAGTCCGGATGACCGACACCGCACGGCTCGGCTCGCGGCGGGCCGGCCCGCCGCTGGAGGACGTCCGGCGCGACTTCCCGATCTTCGACGCGGGCGGCACGGCCGGCGGCGACGGGCCCCTGGTCTACCTCGACAACGCGGCCACCACGCAGAAGCCCCGCGCCGTCCTGGACGCCGTCGTCGGCTACTACTCCACCGCCAACGCCAACGTCGGGCGCGGCTACTACCGGCTGAGCATGGCCTCCACCGAGCGCTACGACGACGCGCGGGAGACCGTCCGGGCGATGCTGAACGCCGCGCACCCCGAGGAGATCGTCTTCACCCGCGGCACCACCGACGGGATGAACCTGCTGGCCGCCACGTTCGGCCCCCGCGTCGTCGGCCCCGGCGACCAGGTCGTGGTGACCGGCGCGGAGCACAACTCCAACCTGCTGCCCTGGCGGCGGCTGTGCGAGACGCGCGGCGCCGAACTCGTCGTCGTGCCCGCCGGGCCGTCCGGCCGGACCGCCGTCGCCGACTTCACCACCGCGCTCGGCCCCCGGGTGCGGCTGGCGGCGGTCGCGCACGTCTCCAACGTGCTCGGCGCCGTGAACCCGGTCGCCGAGCTGGTCTCCGCCGCGCACCGGCAGGGCGTCCCGGTCGTGGTGGACGGCGCGCAGGCCGTCCCGCACCGGCCGGTGGACGTGCGGGAGCTGGACGCCGACTTCTACTGCTTCTCCGGCCACAAGATGTACGGGCCGACCGGCACCGGGGTGCTGTACGGGCGCCGCGACCTGCTCGCGGACCTGCCGCCCTACCAGGTCGGCGGCGGCACCGTGAAGGGCGTCGCCCACGACGAGCCCGTCCACTACGTGCCGGTCCCGGCGCGGATGGAGGCGGGCACCCCCGACATCGCGGGCGCGGTCGGCCTCGCGGCGGCCGCCGGCTACCTCGCCGGGCTCGGCTGGACGCGGATCCGCCGCCACGACCAGCTGCTGGTGCGGCACGCGGTCGACGCGTTCGGCCGGATCGACCGGGTCCGGGTCGTCGGCGACCCGGCGGCCGGCTGCGGCGGCATCGTCTCCCTGGTGGTGGAGGGCGTCCACCCCTACGACGTCGGCGGGCACCTGGACGCGCACGGCATCGCGGTCCGCAGCGGCGTGCACTGCGCGAGCACGTTCCTGGACTCGCTCGGGCTGCTCGGCACCGTCCGCGTCTCGCTGGGCGTCTACAACACCGCCGCCGAGCTGGACCGGGTCGCCGAGGCGCTCGCCACCGTGCGGCCCGGCGTGTGGACGGCCGAGCACCCGACGACCCGGTTCCTGTGATGCGCTTCGACACCCGGCTGGTGCACGCCGGCCACGAACCCGACCCCGCGACCGGCGCGCTCGTCCCGCCGATCCACCTCGCCGTCACCTACGAGCGGCGCGTCCAGGACCCGCCCCGCTACTTCTACTCGCGCGGGGAGAACCCGACGCGGGAGCGGCTGGAGCGCTGCCTGGCGTCGCTGGAGGGCGCCCGGCACGCGGCGGCGTTCTCGTCCGGGCAGGCGGCGGCGGTCGCCGCGCTCGCCCTGCTGGAACCCGGCCGGACCCTGCTGGCCTGCGACGACGTGTACGGCGGCAGCCACGAGCTGTTCGCGATGCGCGCCGAGCGCGACGGCGTGAAGGTGCGGTACGCCGACCTGTCCGACCCCGGCGCGCTCGGCGCCGCGCTCGGCGACGACGTCGGGCTGGTGTGGATCGAGACCCCCACCAACCCGCTGCTGAAGGTCGTGGACCTGGAGGCGGTGTGCGGGGCGGCGCGCGCCGCCGGGATCCCCACCGTCGTCGACAACACCTTCGCCGGTCCCGCGCTCCAGCAGCCGCTGCGGCACGGCGCCGACGTCACCCTCTACAGCACCACCAAGGGCATCGCCGGCCACTCCGACGTGATCGGCGGCGCGCTCGTCACCGACGACGCGGACCTGCACCGGCGGTTCACCGCCGACCGCACCGTCACCGGCGGAGTCCCCTCGCCGTTCGACTGCTACCTCGTCCATCGGGGCGTGCAGACCCTGGCGCTGCGCACCGCCCGGCAGGCCGCCAACGCCGCCGCGATCGCCGCCGCGCTGGACGGCCACGAGCGGGTCGGGACGGTCCGCTACCCGGGCCTCGCGGCGCATCCGCAGCACGCGGTCGCGGCCCGGCAGATGGCGGCGCCGGGCACGATCGTCAGCTTCGACTACCTGGGCGACCCCGCCGCGTTCATGGACCGGCTCCGGCTGTTCGGCTGCGCGGTCAGCCTCGGCGGCGTCCGCTCCCTGGTGGAGGTGCCCGCCGCGATGACCCACGCGCGGGTGCCGCGCGCCGCCCGGCTGCGGCTCGGCGTGACCGACCGGCTGGTGCGGATCTCGGCCGGCATCGAGGACCCCGCCGACCTGCTCGACGACCTGCGCACGGCCCTGTGACCGAAGGGAAGGCAGAGCATGGAACCGACGACGAACGGCCGGCGGCCCCTGTGGCTGGACGGCGCGACCGCCACCGAGCTGCAGCGCGCCGGGCTCGCGGTGGACGGCCCCTGGTGGACGGTCCGCGCGCTGAACGGCGAACCCAACCGCACCAAGCTGCGGGCCGTGCAGCGCGCGCACCTGGAGGCGGGCGCCGACGTGCTCACCGCCAACACCTTCCGGTGCAACCTGCGGACGCTGCGCCGGATCGGCCTCGACGCCGCCGGGCTCGCCTGGATGGTGCACGCCGCCGTCGGGGTCGCGCAGTCGGCCCGCGAGCAGGCGCGCCGCCCGGACGCCGTGATCGCCGCGTCGATGGCGCCCGTCGAGGACTGCTACCGGCCCGACCTGGTGCCGCCCGCCGACGAACTGGCCGCCGAGCACGCGTGGCTGGTCACCGAGGCGCGGCGGTCCGGCGTCGAGCTGTTCCTCATCGAGACCATGAACACCGAGCGGGAGGCCAGGACCGCGCTCGCCGCCGCGCTCGCCGGCGGCGGCCGCGCCTGGGTGAGCTTCGTCTGCGGGCCGGACGGGCTGCTGCCGTCCGGTGAGCGGGTCGGGGACGCGGCGGCCGCCGCCGAACGCGACGGCGCGGAGGCCGTCCTGGTCAACTGCACCGCCCTCGCGGACGTGCCCGCCGCGCTCGACCGGCTCCGGGAACGGTGCTCGGGCCCGATCGGCGTCGCGCCCAACCTGGAGGACCGCGGCTCGCTCGGCCGCTGGGAGCACACCGACCGGGCGCTGCCCGCCGCCGTCGGCCCGGACGAGTTCGCCGAGCTGATGGCCGGCTGGCGGGACCGGTACGGCCTCGACGTCCTCGGCGGCTGCTGCGGCACCACGCCCGATCACCTGGCCGCCGCCCGCGCGCTCATCGGCGCCGGCGCCGGGCCCGTCGCCGAGCCCGCCGGCTGACCCGCCCCGCTCCCACGGCCCCGCTCCCACGCCCCGCACCCACCGCCCGACGAGCCACCTGGAGGACGCCGATGACGGCACCATCGATCGACCCGACGACGGTCAAGACGGGGCAGCGCGCCTCGTGGGACGCCATCAGCCCCGGCTGGGAGGACGCGATGGGCGTCTTCGAGCGCGGCGCGGCGGCCGTCACCGGCCGGCTGCTGGAGCTCGCGGGCGTCGGCCCCGGCCACCGCGTGCTGGACGTCGCCACCGGTCTCGGCGAGCCCGCGCTGTCGGCGGCCCGCGCGGCCGGCCCGACCGGGCGGGTGGTCGGCGCGGACATCTCCCCGCGGATGCTCGCGGCGGCCCGCCGCCGCGCCGCCGCCGCGCCGGACGCCGCCGCGCTGGCGCCGCTGGAGTTCGTCCAGGCGGACGTGGAGTCCATCGGCCTGCCCGCCGGGTCGTTCGACGCGGTGCTCAGCCGGTGGGGGCTGATGTTCGCCTGCGACCACGCGGCGGCCTTCGCCGGCCTGCGGCGGCTGCTCGCGCCCGGCGGGGTGCTCGCCGCCGCGGTGTGGGCGCCGCCGCCCGACGTCCCGATGATCGGCCTCGGCTACCGGGTGCTCGCGGGCCTGCTGGACCTGCCCGCGCCGCCGCCCGGCATGCCGGGGCCGTTCAGCATGTCCGACCCGGCCGCGCTCTCCGCCGGGCTGCGCCGGGCCGGGTTCGCCGAGGTGTCGGTCGAGGAGTTCGCGGTGCCGTTCCGGCTCGACCGGGCGGCCGAGTACGCCGACTTCAACAAGGCGGTGTCGCCGCCGTCGCTGCTGGACGCCGTCCGCGACCGGTTCGGCTCGCCGGACGCCCCCGGCGTCTGGGACGCGGTGGCCGCCGCCGTCGAACCGTACGCGGACGACGGCGGCGGGATCGAGCTGACGTCCACCGCGCTGTGCGTCCGCGCCGTCGCAGGGCGGGACGGGGCCGTTCAGGGCGCGGCGCAGGGAAGCGAGGGCGTCCGATGACCGGTGCGAGCCCCCGCCGCGGCGGCGTCCTCAGGCTGTACGGGCCGGGCAGCATGGACCACGTCGACCCGGCCAGCTCCTACTACATGCTGTCGGGCCAGATCCTGCGGCTGTTCACCCGGCAGCTGTTCGCCTACCCGCCGATCCCGGTGCTGCGCGACTGGCGGCAGGTCGTCCCCGTCCCGGACCTGGCGACCGAGATGCCGACGCTCGCCAACGGGCTGCTCAGCGACGACCACCTCACCTACACGGTGCCGCTGCGGCGCGGGGTGCTGTGGGACACCGAGCCCGCCCGCGAGGTCACCGCCCACGACGTGGTGCGCGGGTTCAAGCGGGCGGCCAACCCGGTGTTCCGGGGCGGGGCGATCCACTACTACACGAGCACGATCCGCGGTTTCGCCCGCTTCAGCGACGACTACACCGCCGCCATGGCCGGGACCGAGCCCACCGCCCGCGACCTCGCCGCGTTCCAGAACTCCCACGACATCCCGGGCGTCCGGGCCGTGGACGACCACACGGTGCGGTTCGAGCTGGTGCGGCCGGCGCTGGACTTCCCGCACATCCTCGCGATGACGTTCGGGTCGCCCGCCCCCGCCGAGTACGACGGCTACCTTCCCGACGGGCCGGACTTCCGGGCGAACGTCCGCTCCATCGGCCCCTACCGGCTCTCCCACTACGTCCACGGCCGGGAGCTGCGGATGGAGCGGAACCCGGTGTGGCGCCAGGAGACCGACCCGATCCGCCACCAGTACCTCGACGGCGTCGAGGTCGTGATGGAGAAGGCGACGCCGGACCAGGTGGGGGAGCGGATCCGCTCGGGCGGCGCCGACCTGTCGTGGGCGTCCCCGGTCACCGAGCCCTACGACGTCAACCCGACCGACCCCGGCAACAACCTCGGCTACGCGCTGAACCCGTACCTCGTCTTCAACATGGTCAGCCCGAACGAGGACGGCGCGACGACGAAGCTGAAGGTCCGGCAGGCGATCTCCTACGCCGTGGACCGCACCGCCATGGTGACGATCTTCGACGAGCTGAGCGCGGGGACCGTCATGTGGCCCGCGACCTCGGCGATCCCGCCCGGCAACTACGGCTACCGGGAGCTCGACCCGTACCCGACGCCCGGGTTCCGGGGCGACCCGGAGAAGGCGCGGGCGCTGCTGGTCGAGGCCGGGTACGCGGACGGGCTGACGCTCACGATGGTGCACCGGGACGTGGACGCCAACCCGGAGGTCGCCGAATCGCTCGCCGCCGACCTCGCGAAGATCGGCATCACGCTGCGGATGATCCCGCTCGGCCACGCCGACTACTACCCGTTCCTCCAGGACCCCGCCAACGCGCGCGCGGGCGGCTGGGACCTGTCGGCGCCCGCCTGGACGCCCGACTGGTTCGGCAACAACGGCCGCGCGTTCCTCCAGCCGATGTTCCAGACCAACGAGACGCGCGGGACCAGCAACTACGGCTGCTACAGCGACCCCGAGACCGACCGGCTGATCGAGGCGGCGCTGTCGGCGACCGACCAGGGCGAGGCGGAGGAGCTGTGGCACCGGGTGGACGCGCGGGTGATGGCGGACGCCGCGATCGTGCCGCTGCTCGTCCACGCCCCGACGATCCCGCACCTGCGCGGGGCGCGCGTCCGCGACGCGGTCCCGATGCCCACCATCGACCGCTGGTTCGACCTGGCCAACCTGTGGCTGGAGCCCTGACGCGGCCGGTCGCGGAGGTCAGCCGGCGCGCTCGGCGAGCCAGAGGTTGGTCGGGTCGCCGTTGAGGACCGGGTAGGGCAGCCAGTTCCGGACGCGGGTGGAGTGGAACCAGTACTGGTGCGCGAACAGGATCGGGACGATCCCCGCGTCGCGCATCGCCTCCCGCTCCACCCGCCGGAACAGCTCCCCGGCCTCCTCGGCGTCGCCGCAGGACAGCGCCCGCGCCAGCAGGTCGTTGACGGTCTCGCTGCGGTACCGGCCGAAGTTGGCGCCCCAGTCGCCGTCCGGGGCGACGTCCCGGCTGTCCAGGAGCGGCTGCAGGTAGGTGCGGGCGTTGTCGCCGTACCAGTCCGGCTCCCAGCCGGTCAGCGCGAGGTCCCAGGCGCCGGTGCGGACCGCGTCCGGTGCGGACAGGTACTCGTCGAACAGCGCGTTGATCGACGCGGGCACCGGCTCGACGGTGATCCCGGCCCGGTCCATGGCCTTGATGACGGCCTCGGCGGTCTCGGGATGGATGTCGCGGTCGCGGTACACCAGCTTGAGGGTGAGCCCGTCGCCGTATCCGGCCTCCGCGAGAAGGCGGCGGGCCCGCGCCGGGTCGCCGCGGCCGTGGTCGGTGCCGTAGTACCGGACGGGCCGGTGCGCCGCGCACAGCGGAGGCAGGATCTGGTCGGCGATGTCGTTCAGCCGGGGCCCGCCCCAGACGCGCGACACGGCCTCCTTGTCCACCGCGTACTGCAGCGCCTCCCGGACGAGCCGCGACCCGAGCGCGCCGCCTTCATTGGGGCTGGCGAAGTTCACGACCAGGTACGGGCTGAACAGCCCGGCCGGGTAGACCTCCAGACGCGGGTCGCTCGACGCCAGCAGCTCCGGGAGCCGCTCGGTGAGCGGCTGGATGTCCCAGAGCATGTCGGCCTCGCCGTCCGCGACGAGCCGGTGGGCCTCTTCTTCGGCGACGCCCTGCCGCACGTCCACGCCGTCGATGTGCGCGGCGCGCAGGCCGTCGGTGGCCGGGTCCCAGGAGGGGTTGCGCTCCAGCACGATCCGCCGCTCCGGGACGTACCGGGTGACGCGGTACGGGCCGTTCGACATGAGCGCCGCGTCCAGCTCCGGGCTGCCCGGCACGAACGGCAGGTACTCGGCGGGCGCCGGGGTCGCGAACGGCAGCGCCAGCATGTTGAGCAGGTCGTGCGCGGGCTCCCGGAGGGTCACCACCACCTCGGCGTCGCCGTCCGCGCGCACGCCGGGCAGGTCGGTGGCCTCCAGCGCCTCGGCGATCGCCGCCGGGTCGCGCGGCGCCCGCTCCAGGGCGTCCCGGAACCCGGCCATCCCCTCGACGGTGCTCAGGTAGTAGGGCAGGCCGGGGCACGGCGCGAGCGGGTGCGCCAGCCGCTTGATCCCGCGCACCACGTCGGCCGCCGTGACCTGGCGCGGGCCCGCCGGGGTGTGCCAGGCGGCGCCCTCGCGGAGGGTGAACACGTAGACGCGGCCGTCGGCGCTCAGCCGGCCGTTGGCGCGGGCGGGCACCTCGGTGGCCAGGTCGGCGGTGATCCGTCCCGCCGCCGCCCGGTCCCGGCTCGCCACGTACTGGACGAGCTGCCGGGTGTAGCAGCGCAGCAGGCCGCGCGTGACGGTGTGGTAGGCCAGCGCCGGGTCGAGATGGTCGACGTCTCCGGCGCCGACCAGGGTGAGGACGCCGCCGCGGCGCGGTGCGGCCGCGCCGGCGCCGGTTGCCGAGATGGTCACGTGGTCGCCCTTTCGCTCGGGAACAGCGGGAAGCCCTCGACGCGCAGCGGCGGCATCGCCGTGCGGGTGAAGCCGTCGCCCCACTCGCGGGGCAGCGCGGGGCCGGTGCGGCCCACCTCGGTGACGCGCCGCAGCAGGTGCACGGGGCTCTCGGTGAAGCGCAGGTCGGGCAGCGCCGCCGTGATCTCGCCGTGCTCGACCAGGTGGACGCCGTCGCGGGTGAGCCCGGTGAGCAGCAGCGTCGCGGCGTCGACCGTCCGGACGTACCAGACGCAGTCGATCAGCACGGCGCGGTCGGTGGCGGCCACCATCTCCGGCAGCGTCCGCCCGCCGGGCGGGCCGGACAGCCGCAGGTTGCCGATCCAGGGGGTGAGCGGCAGCCCGGTGCGAGCGGCCGTCCGGCGGGTCTGGACGAGGGCCGCGAGCGTCCCGCCGGAGATCCACTCCGTGGGGGAGAGCGGCAGGCCCGCGTCCTCCGGGGCGGCGAGCCCGGCCGCGAACTCGTCGGCGGCGCCGGGCAGCAGGAACGGCGCGCACTCCAGCCCCGGAAGGCCGGGCCCGGACTCCAGGCTGAGCGGCATCGGCGTGAGCCGCGTGCCGACACCCGGATCGGCGAAGGGGGACGCGCCGTCCGCCGCGTCTCCGGCTCCGGCCGCCCGGTACAGGTGCAGCATCAGGTCGGCCACGCAGGACGGCGACAGCAGTACCTCGTAGCGGCCCTCGGGGAGTTCGGCGCGCGGCAGTTCGGGGTGCAGGCGGTAGCGCAGGCGCTCGTCCAGGGCGGCGACGTCGTCGTCCGCCTGCGAACCCGTCCAGCCGTTGCCCGCCCAGACCTGGCCCGCGCCATTGGAGCCGCGCACGGTGAGGTCGAGCAGCCCTTCGCGCTGGACGTGCCGGAGCCGCAGGCCGGTGCTCGACGCGACGTAACTGGTGCGGAAACCTCGCTCGGCGTACCCGTAGAGCAGCCGTCCTTCCGCATTGGCGCGGTCGACCGCCGACCGCAGTGACGCCGCGACCGGCGCGAGCAGTGCGGCGGGGGCCTCGGCGGGAGGATCGGCCCAATCGGGCGACGCGCGGTCCCCGACCGGGCCCGTGGCGTCCGGATCGGCAGGGGCCGAGCGGGCGGCTGCGTCGGCGGCCTCGACCAGGCCGTCCACCTCGCCGCCGGGACCTGTCTGGCCGGTCACACTGCCGACCGTGATCCCGTCCCGCCGGGCCACGGCCGACACGACGGTGACCCGGTGGTCGTGGACGTGCCCCGACGCGGTGACGGCGTTGTTCGCCCAGCGGAGGTGCGCGCCGCCGCGCACCTCGACGGTCACGACGCACTCGTCCGCGCCGCTCGCCTCCGCGGCCCGTTCGGCGAGCGCGGCGGGCGACGGCGGGGCGTCCTGCCGGGTCCGGCTCACAGCCCCGCCTCCCTGGCCGCGTCGCGGACGGCGACCCCGGTGAACAGCGCCGCCGGGCAGCCGTGCCCGGCCGGCGCGATCTGCAGCGGCTGCCCCTTGCCGCACAGGTCGGCGCCGAACATCCGGTACGTCCCGGGGCCGCCCACCCCGGCGAGCGACCCCCAGAACGCGGTGGTCTCGCCGCCGTAGGCGACGTCGCGGACCTGGCCCGCGAGCCGCCCGCGCCGGATGCGGTGGCAGCGCTGCGCGGTGAACTGGAACCCGCGCCGCCGCGTGTCGATCGACCAGCTCCCCGAGCCGACCACGTACAGGCCGTCGTCCACCGTCCCGATCAGCTCCTCGACGCCGGGCCCGGCGGGGGCGGGGCGCAGCGACACGTTCGGCATCCGCGACATCGGCGCGTGCAGCGCCGACTCGGCGTACGCGCAGCCGGTCGAGCGCTCCGCCCCGATCAGCGGCGCGGTGTGCCGGTCGGTCTGGACGCCGGTCAGCACGCCCTCCGACACCAGGTCCCAGGCCCCGGCCGCGACGCCCTCGTCGTCGAACCCGACGGTGGCGAGGCCCTGCGGGGCGGTGCGGTCGGCGGTCACGTTCATCAGCTCCGACCCGTACCGCAGCGAGCCGAGCGACTCCGGCCGGACGAACGAGCCGCCCGCGTAGCCGGTCTCGTGGCCGGCGGCCCGGTCCAGCTCGGTCGCGTGCCCGACCGTCTCGTGCAGGGTCAGCCACAGGTTGGACGGGTCGATCACCAGGTCGAAGCGGCCCGGCTCGGCGGCGGGGGCGCGCAGCTTGGCGGCCAGCAGCGCGGGCAGCCCGGCGATCTCGGCGTCCCAGTCCCAGCCGGTGCCGGTCAGGTACTCCCAGCCGCGCGCGGTCGGCGGGGCGAGGGTGCGCAGGGTGCCGGCGCCGCCGGTGCGCGGGTCCGCCCCGGCCGCCACCAGCATCGGGTGGACCCGGACCCGCTGCTGGAGCGTCACCGTGCCCGCCAGGTCGGCGTAGTAGGCGTTCTCCTGGACGGCGACCAGCTTGGCGTGCACGTGCGCCACGCCCGGCGCGGCCAGCAGCCGGCGGCTCCAGTCGGCCAGCGGCGCGAGGCGCTCGGCGGCCGGCACGTCGAACGGGTTGATCTCGTACGCGGACGCCCAGACCGCGTCCCGGTGCACCGGCTCCGCGACGGGCTCGGCGGCCGGCGGCCCGATCCCGGCGGCGACGCGGGCGGCGGCGACCGCGCGCTCGGCGGCGTCCTCGGCGGCGCGCGGCGCCGGCTCCGCGCACCCGGCGAAGCCGCGCGCGCCGCCGTGCACGACCGACACGCCGAGGCCGGTGCGGGTGGTGTCGTGGCCGCCCGCCGGACGGCCGTCGCGCAGGAACCCGGCCGCCTCCCGGATGCGGGCGACGCGGACCCGGGCGTGCCGCGCGCCCAGCCGCTCGGCGCGGGCCAGCGCGGCCCCGGCCGCCTCGGCCAGCGGCAGCGCGCGGAACGACGCGTCGATCGGGTCCGTCATCGCGGGCCTCCGCCGCCTTCGCGGAACCACCGGACGGTATCGGCGATCCCGGTCCGCAGGGGGCGCGGCTCGAAGTCGATGACGCGCCGCATGCGTGCGGTGTCGAACTCCCGGACGGGCGGGCCGCCCGGCAGGTCGGGCCGCAGCTCCACCCGGTCCGGCGCGCCGAACTCGGCGGCGACCATGTGCGCCAGCTCCAGCATCGACACCGTCCCGGGCGCGGCGACGTTGAAGGTGTCGAAGGCGCCGGACGCGACCATCTGCAGGACGGCCTCCACCATGTCCTCGACGTGGACGAACGAGCGGCGCTGCCGTCCGCCGCCCCAGACCGGCACCGGCTCGCCCGCCGCGAGCCGCCGCAGCATCGCCGGGACCGCCAGCGGAGGCCGGGGGCCGAGGCCGTCGCCCGGCCCGTACACGTTCGCGGGGCGCGCCGTGAACACCGTCATGCCGAACTCGCGCCGGTACTCGTCCGCCAGCAGCTCCGCGAAGACCTTGGCCAGGGCGTAGCCGTCACCCGACAGGTCCGGGCGGGCGCGGTGGTCGTCCTCCTCCCGGATCGGCCCGGTCAGCGCCGCCGAGTACACCTCGGTCGAGCTGATCAGCACCAGCGTGCCCGCGCCGTGCCTGCGCGCCGCGTCGAGCACGGTGGAGACGAGCCGGGTGTTGGCCGCCAGCAGCGTCCCGCCGTGCCGACGCTTGAACGCGCTGTCGCCGTAGACGGCGGCGCAGTGCACGACGGTGTCGGTGCCCGCCGCCGGTCCGCGCAGCAGCGACTCCACCTCGGCGGGCGAGCGCAGGTCGGCCTCGGCCGGCGCCCAGCCGTCCCCGAGCCCGTCCGGCAGTGGCCCTTCCGGGCGGGGGCGGTGCACGGCGACGACCTCCGCGCCGATCTCCGCGAGCCGGCGCGCGAACCACGTCCCGAGGAAACCGCCACCGCCGGTGACCAGGACCCGGCGGCCCTTCCAATGCGCGGGCGAGGCGGGCGGCGGCCCCGGGCTCACGCGCCGGGCTTGCGGCACGTGACGATCAGGTAGCCGAGCCGCTCCCGGCAGATGCCGTAGGACGTCTTCAGCGCCTGCTCGAACATCGCCATCTTCTCCGGGCCGTAGTCCGCGTCCAGGACGGGACGCAGCGACTCCAGCCGGACCAGGACCTCGTCGTAGTAGCGGCGGACGTTCCGGGCGCACTCCAGCGCCTCCAGGATCTCGAACCCGGCGGCCTCGGCGCGCTTGACGATCTCCCCGGCCGGCGCCGGGTCGAACAGGGCGGCGTCCCGCAGCACCGCCATCTCCGCATCGGTCGGGTCCGACAGCCGCGGGTAGTCGGTGAACACGCACCGGCCGCCCGGCCGCAGCACCCGGAACATCTCGCCCAGCCAGCGCCCCTTGTCCTCGGCGTTGGCGAGCGAGTCGAACGCCAGCACCGCGTCGAAGGACGCGTCGGGATACGGCAGCGCGGTCGCGTCGGCGTGCTCGATCTCCACCTGCCCGCGCACGCCGCCGGAGATCACCCGGCGGGTCGCCTCGCGCACCTGCCAGTGGCTGAGCGTGATCCCGGTGATCCGGACGTCGTGGTGCTGCGCGATCCGGACGGCCGGCTCGCCGACCCCGCAGCCCACGTCCAGGACGCGCTGCCCGGCGCGCGGCTCCAGCCGCTCCTCCAGCATCGACGTGAGGCGCAGCAGCCCCGCCAGGAACGTGCCGCGGTCGCCGTCCTCCCAGTACCCGACGTGCAGGTTCCCGCCGACGAGCTCGACCAGCCCGCCGATGTCGTCGTAGTACTCGCCGATCTGGTCGGCGGTGAGCCCGGGCTGGTCAGGCATGGCGTCTCCTTCTCGTGCGTCCTTCTCCGGCGGGGCGTCAGTCGGGGCGTCAGGCGCGGCGTCAGGCGCCGCGCGCGTGGGCGGTCATCGGGAGCGCGTCCACCGGCATCGTGATCGCCGGCTTGGGCCGGGGCGTGTGCCCGGGGACCGGCACCAGCCGCCACCGGGCGGCGATCGTCGCCAGCGTCACGACCATCTCCACCCGGGCGAACTGGTCGCCGATGCAGCCGTGCGGGCCGACCGCGAACGGCGTGAACGCGCCGCGCGGCAGGTCGGCGGCCCGTTCCGGCAGCCACCGGTCGGGGTCGTAGCGCTCCGGGTCGGGATGCACCGACGGGTTGTGGTGGACGGCGTGGAAGCTGTAGAGGACCGGCGCCCCGGCCGGGATCCGGTAGCCGCCGAGCACGGTGTCGGACGCGGCCACCTTGCTCTGGAACACGCCCTGCGTGCGGTAGCGCATCGTCTCGTCCAGCACCCGGCGCGTGTAGTCGAGCGCCTTCACGTCGTCGTACCCGGCGGCCCGGCCGCCGAGGACCGCGTCCACCTCCTCGTGCAGCCGCCGCTCGACCTCCGGGTGCCGCGCCAGCTCGTGGAACGTCCACGACAGGGTGTTGCTGATCGTGTTGCTCCCGGCGATGAAGAAGGTGACGACCTCGTCGTGCACCTGCCGGTCGGTCATCGCGGGCTCGCCGTCGTCGCCGCGGGCCCGCATCATCATCGACAGCAGGTCGCCGTGGTCGGCGTCGGCCGCCCGGTAGTCGGCGATGACCCGGTCGATGGTGCCGTGCAGGTACCGCTGCGCGTCCCGGTAGGCGCGGTTGCGCGCGGTCGGCAGCCGGGTCAGCAGCCCGGTGGTGTCGGCGATCTGCCGGAACAGCCCGCCGAGGACGGTGGTCGTCGCGGTCATGAACCTCTTGTGGTCGAGGCCCGCGTCCGCCGAGAAGATCACCTGGGTGACGTTGGCGAGGGCGAGGTCGTCCATCTCCCGGTCGACCTCCAGGCGCGCGCCGTCCGTCCAGGACGCGGCCACGGCGGCGGCCCGGTCGCTCATCATCGCGGTGTAGGCCACGATGCGGTCGCGGTGGAACGCGGGCTGGATCAGCGCCCGCTGCCGGCGGTGCGTCTCGCCCTCGGAGATGCCGAGCCCGTTGCCGAACATCTGCCGGAACCGCTCGGTGATGGGGCCGCCCCGGATGAAGGTGTCGGGGTCGCGCTGCACCTGGCGCATCAGCTCCAGGTCGTTGACCACGTACATGCGCTCCCGGCCGAGCCGGATCACGGTCACCGGGTCGCCGTTCTGCAGCGACAGCAGGAAGTCGCCCGGCCGCTTCTTCATGTGCAGGCCGTGCCCGAGCACGGGGACGGCGCCCGGCGCGAGGACGGGTTCGCGCGCCGGCGAGGTCGTCGTCATCGGTCCGCCTCCCGGCGTTCAGTCCTGCGCGTGCCACACCCGGGAAGAGCCGATGGTCTCCCCGTGCGCCAGGTCTTGGAGGGTGATCTGGACGCGCCAGGGCACCAGCCGCAGGACCTGGAAACCGGGGTCGGCGGCGCCTTCGGGCCACTGGGCGTAGGGGTCGAAGCCGCGTTCGCGGGCCTCGGTGGACACGAGGTCCCACACGTGCGCGACGCTCGCCTCGTCGTCGGCCCAGGACGCCTCGCAGTCGGCGAACACCGCGTCGTGCGCCGGGCTCCAGTAGCTGCAGGAGACGAACGGGTTGTGGGCCAGGTGGGCGGTCTTGACGGGGGAGCGCGGGGTGCTGACCCAGCCGATCGGGCGGTCGCCGCCGGCGTCCCGGCCGATCTCCCACGAGACGTGGAGGATGCGGCTGCGGGGCCGGTCCTTGCGGTCCACGGTGGCGACGGTGCACCAGCCGATGCTCCGGGTGAGCCGGAGGAAGTCGTCGGTGAGTTCGGGGAAGTCCACTTCGGTGCTGAAGGCCGAGGACGCCATGCCCCGGATCATAGGTCAGCTCCCGGCAAATAACTATATGTTTCTCAATCAAATGCGGGGGCCGGGATGCGGGTCGACCCTTGCGATAACAGGCAGTCATCTGGTTGCATATCGAGATGGAGGGTAGGGCCGGAGACGTCCGCGCGGATGCTCCGGCGGCACCGCCAGAGAGGGGAAATCCCATGTCACAAGCAGCCTTCACGCTCACCCGCCCGCCCATGGTCAAGGAGGGGATGCTCATCCGGCGCCCCGCCGCGGAGGTGTTCCGCGCCTTCGCCGACCCGGCGGTCACCACCCGCTTCTGGTTCACCAAGAGCAGCGGCAAGCTCGTGCCCGGGACCACCGTCCGGTGGGAGTGGGAGATGTACGGCGCGTCGGTGGACGTCCGGGTCAAGGAGGCCGAGGAGGGCGAGCGGATCGTCTTCGACTGGGGCCCGGAGGAAGCCGCCACCACGGTCACGCTCCGCTTCGTCCCGTGGAAGGACGACACCACCTACGTCCAGGTCACCGAGACCGGCTTCAGCGGCGACGGGGACACCGCCGTCGCCCGCGTCGCCGACTCCACCGGCGGCTTCACCATGACGCTGTGCGCGCTCAAGGCGCTCCTGGAGCACGACATCGAGCTGGCCGTCGTCGCCGACCACTCGCCCCCGGGCCTGGAGATCTGACCCCGCGGACGTGACCCCGCAGACCCGACCCCGGCCGCCGGCCCCCAGCCCGAGGAGTCACCGATGGATGTGAAGAAGGCGCCCGCCGCCCCCGCCGCGCCCGTCCCGGCCAGGCTGTGGCTCGGGCTGCTGGCCCTGGCCCTGTCGGCGATGATGCACGGCGTCGACGCCATGGTCGTCACCGTGGCCAACCCGACCATCGGCGCGGAGATGCACACCGGGCTGGCGGAGCTTCAGTGGGTCACCACCGGGTACATGCTCGCCTACGCCGCCACCCTCGTCACCGCGGGCAAGCTCGGCGACCGGTTCGGCCAGCGGCGGGTCTTCCTGATCGGCCTGGTCGGCTTCATCGCGGCGTCCGGCCTGGTCGGCGTCGCCCAGGACATCGGGACGCTGATCGCGTTCCGGGTGGTGCAGGGCGCGTTCGGCGCCAGCCTGCTGCCGTCCGCGCTGGCGATCCTGCGGCTGACCTTCCCCGAGGACAAGCTGAAGGTCGCCGTCGGCGTCTTCATGGGCACGTTCGCGCTGTCGTCGGCGTCCGGCCCGTTCCTCGGCGGGGTCGTCGTCGAGTACGCCGGCTGGCGCTGGGCCTTCTACATCAACGTCATCGGCGGCCTGATCGCCCTCGCCATGGTGCTCGCGCTCATCGCGCCCACCCCGCCGCAGGACGCCCGGCGCCGCGTCGACCTGCCCGGCATGGCGCTGCTCACCGTCACGATCCTCGCGCTCGTCCTCGGCATCAACCAGGTGCCCGAGCGCGGCTGGACCGGCGCGCTGCCGCTCGCCTGCTTCGCGGTCGCGCTGGCCGCGGGCGTCCTGTACGCCCTGCGGGAGCGGACGGCGGGCCAGCCGCTGACGCCGCCCGAGCTGTTCCGGTCCCGCGCCTTCGCGGGCGGCAACCTGCTGCTCCTGCTCGGCTCCGGGGTGATGTTCGCGGCCTGGTTCCACCTGGCGCTGTACTTCCAGAACGTCCAGGGCGCCGGGGCGCTGCGCGCGGGGCTGGAACTGCTGCCGATCCCGGCGACCGGGATCATCGCGGCGCCGCTCGGCGGGCTGCTCAACCAGAAGCTCGGCCCGCGCCCGCCGCTGCTCGCGGGCACCGTGCTGCTGATGGTCGGGCTGTTCGGCATCACCCGCGCCGGGGTCGACACCGGGTACCACGCGCTGTGGCCCTACCTCATCGCGCTCGGCATCAGCATGAGCTTCATCGTGCCCATCGGCACCGAGGTCGTCATCAGCAGCGCCCCGAAGCGGCTCGCCGGGGTCGCCTCCGGCGTCGGCGAGACGATGGGCAGCCTCGGCCCGGCGATCGGCGTCGCCTCCGTCGGCACCGCGATCGCGCTGGTCGTGGAGAACGGGCTGGCCGGCAAGCTCACCGGCGCCGGCGTCCCCGCCGGGATCGCCGACCGGATGGACACCGAGTCGGTCGCGCTGGGGGCCGCGCCCGTGCCGCCCGGGACGCCGGACGAGCTGGTGTCGGCCGTCGTCCGGCAGGCGCACGAGGCGTTCGCGTCCGGGATGCACGCCGCGTTCGCCGGCGCCATGGTGCTCAGCCTGCTCTGCCTGCCCCTGATCTGGCTGATCAAGGTGCCGCGCGGGGAAGAGGAGGCCGCGCCGGACGAGGCGACGGCGTCGGAGCCCGCGCACGCCGCCGACCCGCTCGGCTGAACCGCGGGCCGGGCCGATGGAGCGGGCCGGAGCAATGGAGCGGGCGGGGGCGGTGGAGCGGGCCGGGTCAGCGGAGGGCGTGCAGGCAGAGGGCGAGCGTGCGGGCCTCGATGTTCACCTGGTAGCTCGCCCGCGTCAGCTCGCGGAGCTGCGCCACGGTCAGCCACCGGAAGTCCGGCGGCACCTCCAGCGGGAAGTCGTCGTCCACCTGGACGATCTGGTTGCGGGTCACCGCCCGCTGGAACCGGCCGCCCTCCTCCGACTGCTCCACGTCGTAGCGGACGGCGCCGCCCCCGGCGGTGACCAGGTCCAGGTAGCGGGCCCGGTCCGGGGGCGGCAGCCGCGCCTGGTCGGCGGGCGTGCACTGCACGGTCGGCCCGACCTCGACGACGTCGCGGTGGCCGGGCGCGAGGTCGGCGCGGGCCAGCACGTGCAGGACGCCGCGGATCGGCCGGGCCAGGAACACCGCGAGGCCCGTGCCGCGCGGGCGCAGCAGCGGCTGGCACCAGTCCCGCACCTCCCGGTTGCTCGCCCGCACCCGGACCCCGGAGATGGTGAAGTGGCGGCCGCCCGTGTGGAAGATCTCCCGGTCGTCGCGGCGCCAGCCCTCCACCGCGTCCAGCGGCACCGGCCGCACGTCCAGCGTGTGCGCCATCTTGCGGGCGGTGAGCCAGCCGCGCACCTCGCCGGGCCGGTGCAGCGCGCCCCGGTCGAGGGCGCGCGCCGAGCGCCGCAGCGCCGCGCCGAACCCGTCCGCGGGATCGGCCGCGACCGGCAGCGGCAGGCACGACAGCACGGTCCGGGCGTCCATGTTGACGACGTTCGGCAGCCGCAGCAGCGCGTACAGCTCGCCGAGCGTGAACCAGGCGAAGTCGTCGTGGACGTCGACCGGCCCGGTGGCCTCCACCACGATGTTGCGGTTGCGCTTGCCCCGGAACCAGGCCCCCTGCTCGGACTGGAGCACGTCCACGAGGACGCGGGCGAGCCCGTCGCGGGCGAAGTACTCCAGGTAGCGGGACGGCGCGCCGCCGTGCACGCGCTGGAAGTTGCTCGCCGTGGCCTGCACCGTCGGGGAGAGCTGGACGGTGTTGACGTTGCCGGGCTCCGCCTTCGCCTGCATCAGGAAGCGCAGCACGCCGTCGATCTCCCGGGCCACGATGCCGAGCACCCCGACGTCCGGCTGGTTGATGATCGGCTGCTCCCAGGTGCGGACCGGGCCGCGGCCGGCGCGCACCCGGATGCCCTCCACGGAGAAGAACCGGCCGCTGCGGTGGACGAGGTCCCCGGAGCCGGGCGCGAAGGCCCACCCGTCCAGCCGGGCGAACGGGACCCCGGTCACCTCGAAGGGGTTCCGGTCGCGGCGCTCGGCGAGCCACGCCACCGCCCAGGCCGGGGGGCGCGGCACGTGCGCCGCCGAGGCGGCGAGGCGCCTGGCCAGGTCGCCGACGCCGGGCGCGGCGGGCGCCAGCAGGAGCGGGCCGGATCGGGTGTCCAACGGCGCCTCCTTGCGGGCGGCGGGTGGCGTAGATAACGCACCTACTTAATTATAAGATAGTACGCTGTTCGCCGCGGGCTGGAGGGAACGCATGTCCGACGACGACCGGCACGTCCGGCTGGGGGCCACCGGGCTGCGGGTGAGCAGGCTCGCCCTCGGCACGGTCAACTTCGGCGGCCGGGTCGAGGAGCCGGCGGCGCACCGGCTGCTCGACCACGCGGCGGCCGAGGGCATCGACTTCGTCGACACCGCCAACATCTACGGCTGGCGGGTGCGCAAGGGCCACGCCGAGGAGGTCGTCGGCCGCTGGCTGGCCGCCCGCCCCGGCCGCCGGGACGGCGTCGTCCTCGCCACCAAGGTCGGCGAGCCGATGGACCGCGGCCCGAACGACCGGGGCCTGTCCGCCCGCAACATCATCGCGTCCTGCGAGGAGTCGCTGCGCCGGCTGCGCACCGACTGGATCGACCTGTACCAGCTGCACCGCCCCGACCCGGGCGTCGGCTGGGAGGAGATCTGGACGGCGATGGAGACCCTCGTCCGCCAGGGCAAGATCCGCTACACCGGCTCCTCGAACTTCCCCGGCTGGGGCATCGCCGCAGGTCAGGAGGCGGCACGCCGGCGCTCGCTGCCCGGCCTCGCCAGCGAGCAGTGCCTGTACAACCTGGCCGTCCGGCACGCCGAACTGGAGGTCATCCCGGCCGCGCGGCACTACGGCGCCGGGGTGCTGGCGTGGTCGCCGCTGCACGGCGGGCTGCTCGGCGGCGTCCTGCGCAAGCTGGCCGAGGGCACCGCGGTGAAGTCGGCGCAGGGGCGGGCCGAGGCGGCGCTCCCGGCCCTGCGCGGCACGATCGAGCGGTACGAGGCGCTGTGCCGGGAGTTCGGCCGCGACCCCGCCGAGGTCGGCCTGGCATGGGTGCTGTCCCGGCCGGACGTCACCGCGCCGGTCATCGGCCCGCGCACCCCCGCCCACGTCGACGGCGCCCTCCGCGCGCTGTGCGCACCGCTGGCCGCCGACGAGTCGGCGCGGCTGGAGGAGCTGTTCCCGCCGCTCGGCCACGGCGGCGCGGGGCCCGCCGCCTGGCTCACCTGACCCGGGCGCCCCGCCCCCTCCGCTGGCCGTATCCGGACTGAATCGCCTCTCGCTTTTCTTTAAAAAGGATTAGTAACGTACGGATCCGCGGCCGTATCGGCGGCCGTGCCACGCGCCCGCAGGAGAGAGCCGATGACTGGTTCCAGGCCGCACGCCCGCCTCCGTGGAAGAACCGCCGTCCTGGCCACCGCCTGCTGCGCGCTGGCGGGCGGGGGCGCGGTCGCCGCCACCACCGCGGCCGGCGCCGCCGCGGGCGTCGTCACCGTCCGCTCCCGCGTCACCGGCTCGGACGGCGCGTCCTACTCGGCCACCAACCACCTCACCGACGCCGCCCGCAGCCCCGCACCGGACGGGCGCCGCAAGGAATGGCTGCTCGTCTGGGCCGGCGACTCCGGGCCTGGTGACAGCGGCACCCCCGACCCCGACTTCCTCGCCGTCGTCGACGCCACCCGCGGCACCCCCGACTACGGCAAGGTCGTCAACACCGTCACCATCGGCGGCAAGACCGGCAACGAGCCGCACCACATGCAGTACACCTGGCGCAAGGGCGACCGGGTGTACGCCGGGGGCATCTTCTCCGACACCGTGTACGTCTTCGACGTCAGCCGGCTACCGATGATCAAACTGACCGGCATCACCCTCCCCGAGGACACCCCCTGCGGCTCGGCCCCCGACGCCGTGACCACGCTCGCCGACGGCACCGCGTACGCCACGTTCATGGGCGGCCCGAACATCGCCGGCCCCTGCACCTACACCCACGGCGAGACCCGGCTCGGCAACGGCTTCGCCGGCACCCCGGGCGAGATCGTCCGGCTCGACCGCGACGGCCGCGTGCTCACCGAGGCCCCCGCCGCCACCGGACGCTCCGAGGGCGCCGAGCACTGCCCCAGCCTGCCGCCCATCGCCGTCCCGACCTGCGCCAACCCGCACGGCCTCGGCGTCCGTGAGGACCTCGGCGTCGCCGTCGCCAGCGACTTCGCCGAGCCCCGGCTGCTGATCAACCCCGAGATCGAGGGCGGCGCGCCCAACGGCAACCGCGACACCGTCCGCGTCTTCGACATCGCCGACCGCGACCGCCCGCGGCTGCGCTCGGTCTCCCGCATGCCGGACGGCCCGCGCCAGGAGGCCACCCCGTTCGGCGAGGAGCCGCGCGGCATCATGGAGACCACCGTCACCCACCGGCGCGGCCACCGCGGCGCGTTCGCGTCCAGCATGCCAGGCGGCACCGTCTACTACGCCCCCGACATCACCGTCCCCCACCCGCAGTGGCGCGAGGTCTTCGACGACTACACCGCCTTCAAGCGCCTCTTCCCCACCGACACCCCGACCTCCGCGCTCGACGGCGGCGGCTGGCTGCAGGTCAGCCCCGACGACCGCTTCCTCTACCACGTCGTCCTGACCGGCGGCCTCGCCGGCTCACCGCCCGCCCACCAGCAGGCCGGGATGATCTACACCCTGGACATCCGCCGCCTGCTGGCCGCCGGCCCCAAGGCCAAGTGCAGGATCGACACCCTCGCCGAGGTCGCCGCCGGCGGCACCGAACGCGACTGCCCGGCCCTGGTGAGCGCCCTCGAACTCAACGACCCCAGCACGGGCGGCCCGCACTGGGCGGCCATGGACAACTTCCGCGCCGCGCCCAACGGCCTCTACCGCGAAACCGACCAGATCAGCCGCATCGCCGTGGCGAACTACATGCTCTTCACGTCCCACCTGGACGGCGACCACAAGGTCTGCATGGTCAACGTGGACCCGCGCGGCGAACTCGCCCTGGACACCGCCTTCCGCGACGAGACGACCGGCGCCCCGTGCCTGGAGTTCGACCGCCCCACCTGGCCCCATGGCGCCCAAGGCCCCGCCCGCCCCCACGGCGTCCTCTTCACCGTCGCCGACCAAGACCTCCGCTGAACATGCCCGAGGAACCCCCGCCACCCCACCCCTCGCCAAAGCCCCAGGCACCAACCCCACCACCCCCTCCAGCAACGGCCACCGTCTCGCGGTGGCGGTGTTCCTCGATGAGGCTTCGCGCGGCCCTGGCTTGTGCGATATCCGCGGGCTGGCAAGCGGGGGGCTGGTTGCGGTGGTTGGTGGTGGGTGGCGTCGTGGTTGGTGGGGGTTTTGGGGATGGGGTGGCTTGGGCGGACGGGCCTCATGACGGGCATCTTCCGGTTGGGGACGCGTCGTCGGGTGTCGTTTCTGTCTTGCGGGCGTTGGTGGTTGCCAGTGGGGCGTTCGCGGTGGGGTTTGCGGTGCTGCGGCCGGTGGTCGGTGAGGTGACGCGGGGCGCTCGGCGGTTGCTTTACGGGGCTGCTCTGACGGCTGGGGTTGCGCAGCTCGCTGCCGTTCATCAGGGGGCGCTTCCGCTTGTGGCGGTTGGGGCGGCGCTGGTCACGTTCGCGTTGCCCGCGGTGCCGGCGCGGCCGTGGTTGGGGGTGGCTGCGGTGCCTTGCCTGCTGGCCGTCCTTGAGGCGGCGCGTGGTGGTGCGTGGAGCGTTGCGGTGGTCGGGCATGTTCTGGCCGCTGCCGGGTGGCTGGGGGCTACTGGGCAACTGATGGTTGCGCCGCCGGGTTCGCGGTGGGGGATGCTGCGGCGGTTCGCGCCTCTTCTGCTGGCTTCGAGTGGGCTCCTGGTGGCCGATGGGCTCGGTCAGGTGGTGCGGGGCAATGCCGTGTGGGTGGTGGCGGGTGGTGCGGCGGTGGCGGTCGCGGGTGTTGTGCTGTGGCGTCGTGCGAGTGGTGGCGCGGTGCTGGGGGTCGTTGTGGGGTTGCCGCTTGCGGTGCTTCCGCCGCCTGGCCTGGGGCCGGAGCCGGGGGTGCCGCTGCTGGCCCAGGTGGCGCGGGACGGGCGGGCGGTGCCGGTGCTCGTCGTTCCGGCGCGTCCGGGATGGAATCTGGTGCATGTCGGTGCCGAGCGGGCCGAGGTGCGGGTGGGGAGTCGGTCTGTTCGGGCGGTGAGCCGGTCGGCGGCCACCGGGAGCTGGGCCGTGGTGCGGCTGCCTGCGGGGCGCGGTCGGCTGGTCGTTGATGTGGGGGACGCTCGCGCGGCCGTCCGGTTCGATACCGGGGTGGACGGTGCGTCGGTCGATCTGCGTGGGGGCGACGGGGCCGAGTGCGCCGCGTGGGCGCTCGGACGGGTGCTCGGCGACGTGCGTGAGCCTGTGCGGGCCTGCCCGGCCGATGAGTTGACCAGTGCGGATGCCGCCGCGCTGCGGGCGCTGACCGGGTTCATCGCCCGGCGCGGTGCGCGTGCGGTCGCCGTCACCGCGGACGGGTCGCCGCGCGGTGTCCGTGCGGAGGCCGAGGTGCGGGCGGCGGCGGCGCGGCTCGGGCTGGGGGTGACGGCGGACGAGTCCGCGCGGGTGCCCCGGGTGGTGGTGGCGGGCTGGAGCGGGGCGGCGGGCCTGGTCCGCCGGGTCGGTTCGGGCGCGGTCCCGGCCTCGGGCGTGTACCTGGCGCCCTGGCTGCTGGACGCGGAGCTGCTCGACCCGCCCGCCGGGCAGCTCGTCCCGCTGCGGTTCGATCCTGCCGGGGCGGAGGCCGTGCGGTACGCCGCCCGGCTGCACGAGGCGTTCCCCGGCGAGCCCGCGACGGCCGCCGGGTTCGCGGGCTGGTCGCGCGGGACGGCCGCGGCGCCCGTGCGCCTGTACGCGGCGTCCCCGATGGGGGTGCCGGGCAGCCTCGGCCTGCACGCGCACGGGTTCAGCGGTCGCTGGCTCCCGCAGGGCACGATCGTCCCGGTCAGCGGCCCGCTGCGGCCCTAGCCGGTCAGGCCGGCGACGATGGCGGACGGAGTGGGCAGCGCGGCGATCTCGGCGCGCAGTTCGGCGGCGGCCGTGCGGGCCTGGTCGTCGGCGAGCAGGCGCTTGACGGCGTCGGCGTCCAGGCCGTCGGGGGAGGTGATGTGGCAGGCGCCGCGGGCGCGCAGCATCTCCGCCTCCAGGTGGCGGTCCGGGCTGAGGGGCAGCACCAGTTGCGGGACGCCCAGCGTGCAGCAGGTCATGAGGGTTCCCGCGCCGCCGTGGTGGATCGCGGCTGTGCAGGTGGGCAGCAGCGCGTCGAGCGGCACCCAGGCGGCCGTCCGCACGTTCGGGGGGACCTCGTCCGGCTCGGGGAGGCGGCCGGCCTGCTCCGGGTCCGTATCTCCGAGGGCCACGACGAACTCCGCGTCCACGCCGGGCGCGGCGGCGAGCAGGCGCTCCACGGGGCCCAGGCCCCCGACGCGCGGCACCATCGAGCCGATGGTGACCGCGATCCGCGGGCGGCTCGGCGGCTCCGCCAGCCAGTCCGGCAGGACGGTGGCGCCGTTGTAGGGGACGTACCGCATCGCCAGCGGCGACGGCGGCCCCTCCGCCAGGCTCGGCGGCGCGATGTCGAGGGTGCGGACGCCGTCGGGAGGCCGCACCCCGTGGCGCTGGAACGCGCGGGCCGCCGGGGGCTCGTGCAGCAGCTCCGGCCCGAAGCGCGACAGCCCGATGCCGTGGCCCACCGCGGGCACTCCGGCCTTGGCCGCGATGAGCGGGCCCACGCCGAGGATGGGGTCGTGCACGACGAGGTCGGGACGGACCCGCTCGGCCGCCGCGACGTACGCGTCCACCAGCAGGTCCCAGGCGCCGATGATGTGCGGTTTGCGCTGGTCCATCTCGGCGTGCATCTCCGGCAGCGTCGTGCCGGACAGCGGGGCGAACAGGGCCGGGACGTCGCGGGCGAACCCGCTCAGCATCTCGGTGGTGGAGCGGCCCGGCAGCGCGTCCACGACCGGCAGCCCGGCGCGGGCGACCGTCAGGCCGTCACCCCCGGTGACGAAGACGGCCTCGTGGCCGGCGGCGCGGAAGGCCCAGGCCAGCGGCACCATCGGGAACGTGTGGCCGATCGCGGGGGCCGTCGGGAAGAGTACGCGCATGTCAGCCCCTGGTTCGGAGTTCCCGGTACACTACTATACGGAACTTTAGCAATCGAGTGGGCTCGGATCAATCGGTCGGCGGCTCCTCCGCCTGCCGCGATGATGCCGACCCGGCGTCCGGCGCCGGGTCGATCCGGGTGCGATCGGAGGTCGATTCGGAATACACTTGTGAAGTGATGGCGGAAGGTGGTCCGAGATGAACCAGCAGCGTCGCAACTACGGTCAGTACTGCGGGCTGGCGGGGGCGCTGGACGTGATCGGCGAGCGGTGGACGCTGCTGATCGTCCGTGAGCTGCTGGTGGGCCCCTGCCGCTACAACGAACTCCAGCACAACCTTCCCGGCATCGGCACCAACCTGCTCGCCGACCGGCTGCGCTTCCTCACCGACACCGGACTGGTCCGGCAGTGCACGCGGCCCGGCTCCAAGGTGCGCGTGTACGAGCTCACCGAGCAGGGCGAGGGGCTGCGCGAGACGGTGCTCGCCCTCGCGCGCTGGGGCCTCGGGCTGCTCCAGGCGCCCGCGGCCGAGGACGTGGTGCGCCCGCGCTGGGCCGCCCTCGCGGTCGAGGCCATGATCGACCCGGCCATGGCGGGCCCCGACGAGCAGTACGAGTTCCGCATCGACGACGAGGTCTTCCACACCGTCGTCGAGGACGGCGCCGTCTCGGTCCGGCACGGCAAGTGCGAGACCGACCCGGCCCTCGTGGTCACGACCGACGCGCTCACGTTCGTGGAGATCGGCGCCGGCCGGCTCAGCCCGCTGGAGGCGACGCTCACCCGGCGGCTGTCCATGGAGGGCGACGACGAGGTCGTGCTGCGCTGCTCGCGGCTCCTCGGCCTGGTCGGCTGACCGTCCGCCCGCCGCGGTCCGGCCGGGCGTGACCGGATCCGGACCGCCCCCCGCCGCCGCCCCCTGTCAAGGCGTGCGGGCCGGTCATGACACGAGTCTTGACTATAGAATCCTGAAGTGATCTGCTGACGGACAGGCAACGGGCACCAGACAGGTAGATCACATGTTCTCTGCCGAGACGTTCTCTGCCGGACCACCGCCCAGGACCCGGCGGCCTGGGGCAGCGCCACGAGGATCCGCCCGGTCGGCGGGATCCGGGAAGCGCCGCTCACCCGAACCGGTTCCCCCCGAACCCGACCCGGCCGAACCCGGCGCCGGCGGCCCCGAACCGTCCGGCCTCGCACCGTCCGGCCGCACACCGTCCGGCCTCGAAGCGCCGGCCCCGCAGCCCGCCAACCTGGCGGCCGACGGGCTCACCAGCTTCGCGTTCGCGGTCGAGGCGGAGTCCGGGCACCGGCCGGTGCGGTACCTGATCGCCCGCCGGCTCGGCGCCGGGACCGCCCGCACCTGCCTGGTGGTGACCGCGCCCGGTCCGCTGGCCGGCACCTACCTGTGGATCGCGGAGGACGCCGCCCGCGGCACCTGCGAGGTCTGGACGCGCTCGGCGACGATGCCGCGCTCGGTGCGGATCGCGGAGCGGCAGCTGTTCGGCTGCCTGCCGCTCGCCGAGGTCGGCTACCTCGACATCATGACCTGGCGCTATCCGGGGCTCGGCGCGTCTCCGCAGGACCGCCGGGCCGAACTGCCCTGGAGCCGGTGGCGGTCCGCGGAGACCCGCTCCTACCTGGGCCCGGCCACGACGCCGGGGCTGCGGGTCACCGAGGCGACCGACCCCGCGACCGGCCGGGTCGTGGCGCGCGAGGTCGACCGGCGCGGCGCCACCGAGCGCCGCTGGGAGATCGTCGAGCCGGGCGGGCCCGGTCCGGACGCCGGCCTGCCGGTGCGCATCCGCGCGCACCGCGGCGACACCGGCGCCACCACCGAGTACCGCCGGGACGGCGGCCCGGTGCCGGTGCCGCCGGAGGCGTTCGACGGCGGGCCCGAGCCGCTCCGGCACGCGCTGCGGCGGCTCCTTCCCGCACGGGCGGGCTGAGGTGGGCCGCGGCGGGGGGCCGGCAGTCCGGCGACCGGCCGCCCGTTTCGTACGCATCGTCGCCCTCGGCGCGCCGGCGCTGGTCCGGCTGGCGGTCATCGGCGCGCGCCACCGCGGCGGTGCCCGCGCCGACCGGTCGGCGGCCGAGGTCGCCCGGCTGCTGGAGCGGCTCGGCGGCACGTTCGTCAAGGCGGGCCAGCTCCTCGGCACCCGCACCGACCTGGTCGGGACGCGGCTGGCGGCGGCGCTCGGCCGGCTGCACGACGACATCGAGCCCGCGCCGGCCGCCGCCGTGCTGGCGGAGGCGCGGGCGGGGCTCGGCGCGCTGCCCGGCCCGCTGGCCGAGGCGCTCGCCCGGCCGCCGGTGGCGGGCGGTTCGATCGCCGCGGTCTACCGCGCGGAGCTGGACGGCCGGGTGCTGGCGGTGAAGGTCCGCAGGCCCGGGGTGCGGGAGGCCGTCGCCGGCGACCTGGCGATCCTGGACCGGCTGGCGCGCGCCGCCGTCCGGCTGCCCGCGCTGCGCAGGCTGCCGCTGGTGGAGATGGTCGGGCAGCTGGGCGCGCTGCTGCTCGCCCAGGTCGACTTCGAGGCCGAGGCGGCGAACCTGCGGCGGCTGCGCAATGCCCTGGACGGGACGCCGGGCGTCCTGGTGCCGGAACCGGTCGCCGAGCTGTGCGGCGGCGGCGTCATCACCATGGAGTACGTGCCGGGGCTGGACCGCGCCGCGGCGGCCGCGCTGCCCGCCGAGACCCGGCGGGCGCAGACCACCGCGCTCGTGCGGGCGGTGTACCGGCTGCTGTTCGTCGAGGGGCTGGTCCACATCGACCTGCACCACGGCAACGTCTACTTCAGGGCGGACGGGTCCGTGGTGCTGCTGGACGCGGGGCTCGTCTTCCGGATGAGCGACGCGGCCCGGCGCGACCTCACCGACTTCTTCGCCGCCATGGCCAGGGGCGACGGAGAGGGCTGCGCGGCGATCCTGCTGTCGACGGTGCGCGGCGCCGCCCCGGACGCCGACCTGGCCGGGTTCCGGTCGCGGGTCGCGGCGCTGGTGGCGCGCAACGCCGGCGCGCCGGCCGGGGAGTTCCGCCTGTCGGCGTTCTGCTACGAGCTCTTCGCGCTGCAGCGCGACTGCCGGCTGCACGCCGAACCGGAGTTCGCCCTTCCGATGCTGAGCCTGCTCTCGCTGGAGGGAACCGTCCAGGCGAACCATCCCGGGCTCGATTTCCAATTGGAGGCCGCTCCCTATGCATGGGAGGGATTAATTCGCTGACCTCCGGCGTGCCGTCCGGCTGTGTTCGACAGTTGTCGGAACGGCCGTTGAAAACTTGATGACGTAACTGGACGGCGCGTTGGCGTGCCGGCCGGATGTGCTTTTTCCGGATGTCCGGTGCCGGGTGCCGCTTCGGCCGAGGGGAGGGCGAATCCGTGTCGCCCGGCCCCGGGGAACGTGTGTTCGGCCAGCGTACGCCGCCGTTCGCTGCGACCTGCCCGGCCTTCTCCGCCGAGAAAAATGATCATCGTGTCAATAACTGGAAGGTAAAAAGTATCTAACCTTGACTGCCAGAGTCGAGGAGCTTAGTTTCGGCACTGACCTTCATTCAGGGAGTGCGCGTGAATTATGCGAAAAGGCCGCCGTCCCATCCCGTATACCAGCGATTGCTGGCACTCGACGGAGATTCCATCGCGCTCGAAAAGATGGGGCACATTCCATTCCGGCCGATGGACGGCGCGGGCCTGCAGGACGTGGTCGACTCCTTCGCCGCCGGCTACAACGCCGCCCTCGCCCGGCGCTCCGGCCCGCTCGACCTCGCGGACGTCCCGCACCCCATGCGCGGTTTCGCCTACGAGGGCGCGGCCATGAGCCGCACGCTCCTCGACCTCGTGACCCTGACCGGCGGCCGGCGGCTGGCCGGGCTGCTCGCCGGGCCGGGCCGCCGCTACTTCCACCTGATCACCGTCGGCGCGGGCTGGGCGTTCGCCCGGCTGCGCGTACGGCCCTGGCGCGGGATCGGCGGCGCGCCCGCGCCGCAGCGCTGGCTGGCCTGGGACGGCTGGGGCTTCCACCAGGCGTACTTCCACCCCGGCCGGGTGTTCGGCGAGAAGTGGATCGAGCGGGCCGCGCGCGGCGCCGCCCGGCCCGTCCGCGACCAGGGCGCCGGCCGCGCCCTGTGGTTCCACGCGGGCGCCGACCCCGAGCGCGTCGCGCGCACCGTCGCGGGCTTCCCCGCCGAGCGGCGCCCCGACCTGTGGGCGGGCGTCGGCCTCGCCGCCGCCTACACCGGCGTCCGCACCCCCGATGAGCTGGCGGTCCTCGGGGAGGCCGCCGCGGAGCACCGCGCCCACCTCGCGCAGGGCGCGGCGTTCGCCGCCAAGGCGCACCTGCTGTCGGGCCGCGTCCCCGAACGCAGCGAGGCCGCCGTGGCCGTGCTGTGCGGCACCGGCTCCGGCGAGGCCGCGGGCTGGACCGACGCCCGCCTCGTCCAGGCCGCCCGGTACGGCGACGGCATCGCCGCCTACCAGCACTGGCGCGCCGGGGTCCGCGCCGAATGGGCCGCCCGCGACCGCAGCGGCGGGGTGGTCGCGTGATCTCCCTGCTGCGCTCCCGGCTGGTGCAGATCTGCTCCCTCGCCCTGATCCTGGCGGCCTGGCAGCTCGCGGGCCTCCCCGGCGCCTCCGGCACCGAGAAGGCGCGGCTGGCGCAGCCGTTCGCCTTCGACCGGGCCGCGCTGAACGGCACCGAGATGCCGCGCCAGGTCCGCGCGGTCGCCCCCGCCTACCGGCACATCCGGCACTGGATCTCCGCCGTCGGCGCCGCCGTGGCGGTCGCCGACATCGACGGCAACGGACGTCCCGACGACGTCTGCCTGGTCGACCCCCGCGACGACTCGGTGCGGCTGCTCCCCGCTCCCGGCACCGGGGCGCGGATGGCGCCGCGGACGCTCGTCCCCACCGGGCTGCCCTTCGACGCGACGATGGCGCCGACCGTCTGCACCCCCGGCGACTTCAACGAGGACGGCCGCACCGACGTGATGGTCTCCTACTGGGGCCGCTCGCCCGTGCTGTTCCTGCGCACCCCGGCCGCGCTCGGCGACCCCGCCGCCTTCCGCCCGCAGGAGCTCGTCTCGCCCCGCCAGGTGTGGAGCACCGACGCGGTGTCGGTCGCGGACGTGGACGGCGACGGCCACGACGACGTGATCGTGGGCAACTACTTCCCGGACGGCGCACGCGTGCTGGACACGGGCGCGCGCCAGTCGCAGCTGGTCATGCAGCGGTCGATGTCGGCCGCCTACAACGGCGGCACGAACCGGGTCCTGCTGTGGCGCGCCGGGCAGGGCGGGGACCGCCCGTCCGCCTCGTTCACCGACGTGCCGGACCCGTTCTCCGGCCCCGTCGCGCACGGCTGGACGCTGGCGACCGGCACGCAGGACCTCGACGGCGACGGGCTCCCGGAGGTCTACCTCGCCAACGACTTCGGCCCCGACCGGCTGCTGCGCAACCGCTCCACGCCCGGACACGTGCGGTTCCGCGTCGAGACGGGCGTCCGGCACCTGACCACCCCGAAGTCGAAGGTGCTCGGCAAGGACTCCTTCAAGGGCATGGGGGTGGCCTTCTCCGACCTGAACCGCGACGGCGTCCCCGACCTCGTCGTCTCCAACATCACCGAGACGTACGGGCTGCTGGAGAGCAACTTCGTCTGGATGAGCCGCGACAAGAAGATCTTCAACGGCGGCAAGGCGGCCTACGACGACCACAGCGAACCGCTCGGCCTGTCCCGGTCGGGCTGGGGCTGGGACGTCAAGGTCGGCGACTTCGCCGGCGACGGCGACCCCGAGATCGTCCAGGCGACCGGGTTCATCAAGGGCCGCACGGACCGCTGGCCCCAGCTGCAGGAACTCGCCATGACCAACGACGACCTGCTGACGAACCCCGGCGCGTGGCCGCACTTCAAGCCCGGCGAGGACGACGTCTCCGGCGGCGACCAGGACCCGTTCTTCGTGCGCGGGACCGACGGCCGCTACCACGACGTCGCCGAGCGGCTCGGGCTGAACGACGACAGCGTGGGACGTGCGATCGGCCTGGCCGACATCGACCACGACGGCCGGCTCGACTTCGCCGTCGCCAACCAGTGGGGCCAGTCCTACCTGTACCGCAACACCCGGACCGGCCGCCCGCCCTACCTCGGGCTGCGGCTGGTGGAGCCCGCGGGCGGCTGCGCCGGGGGCAGGACCGCCGGGCGGGCCGCCGCCGGCGCTCCGACCACGCCGGCGATCGGCGCCGCGGCCGTGCTCGGCGACGGCGCGCGGGGGACGCGCACCGGCCAGGTCTACCCCGCCAACGGGCACGGCGGCTATTCGGCGGCGGAGCTGCTGTTCGGGCTGGCCCCCGGCAGCTCCGCCGTATCCACCACGCTGACCTGGCGCGACGCCTGCGGCACGCGGCACACCGGCGAGGTCCGGCTGGCGCCCGGCTGGCACACCCTGCGGCTCGACGCCGCCGGCACGATTCAGGAGGTGACCCGGTGAACCCCGCCACCACCGCGCCCTCGGCCGCCCCGGCGGCCGGGCGCGCCAAGGACCCGCGCGTCATCGCGCTGCGCCGGTTCGCGCTGTCGATCACGGTGTTCACGATCCTCGGGCACACCGTCCTCGGCTTCGAGCAGGCGTACGCGACGCCGCTCGCCGCGCTCGCCGCGGCCTATGTGCTGGAGATCGGCCTGGAGACGCTGGACGCCTGGGCGACGGGGCGTCCGCGCAAGTTCGCCGCGAACGCCAGGTCGGTGGCGGAGTTCCTGCTGCCCGCGCACATCACGGCGCTCGCCTGCGCGATGCTGCTGTACCCCAACAGCCGCCTGTGGCCGGTCGTGCTGGCCGTGACGGTCGGCATCACGTCCAAGTACCTGATCCGCGTGCGGGTCGGCGGGCGCGTCCGGCACGTGATGAACCCGTCCAACCTCGGCATCGCCGTGGTCCTCGTGCTGTTCCCGTGGGTCGGCATCGCGCCGCCCTACCAGTTCACCGAGTGGGTCGCGGGCCCGGTCGACTGGCTGATCCCGGCGCTGATCCTGGCCTCGGGGACGATGCTCAACGCGATGCTCACCAAGAAGATGCCGCTGATCCTGGCGTGGGTGGGCGGGTTCGCGCTCCAGGCGCTGGTGCGGACCTGGATCGAGGGCACCGCGACGCCCAGCGCCCTGCTCGCGATGACCGGCGTCGCGTTCGTGCTGTTCACCAACTACATGATCACCGACCCGGGGACGACGCCGTTCCGGCCGCGCGGGCAGATCTACTTCGGGCTGGCCACCGCCGGGGCGTACGGCGTGCTGGTCGCCTTCCACGTCGTCTACGGGCTGTTCTTCGCGCTGGTCGCGGTGTGCGGGCTCCGTGCGATCGGGCTCGCGGCGCTGTCGCTGCGGAACCGCCGGTCCGCGTCCGGGACGGGGGAGCCGGGCACCGGATCCGGGCCCGCCGCGTCGCAGCCCGCCGCCCGTCCGGCCGGGGCGAAGCCCGCCGCTCCGGCGGCCGGGACCGTGCGGCTGACGACCGCCGAGGAGACGCGATGACCGCGGCGCGCCCCGCCGCGCCCGCCATCGCGATCGTGGGGGCGGGCTGCCGGTACCCCGACGCCGCCGGGCCCGCCCGCATGTGGGAGATGGTCGTGGCCGGACGGCGCGCGTTCCGCCCGCTGCCGCCCGAGCGGCTGAACCTGGCCGACTACGCGGGCGACGGCCCCGACTCCACCTACGTCCGGCACGCGGCGGTCCTGGAGGACTGGTCCTTCGACCGGGCCCGCCACCGGGTCCCCGGCGCCGCCTACCGCGCCGCCGACCCGACCCACTGGCTGGCGCTGGAGGTGGCCGCCGAGACGCTGGCGTCCGCGGGCTTCCCCGATGCCTCCGGGCTGGACGGCGACCGCGCCGGGGTCATCCTCGGCGACACGCTGACCGGCGAGTTCAGCCGCGCCGCGCTGCTGCGGATGCGGTGGCCCTACGTCCGGCGGACCGTCCAGGACGCGCTCGCCGCCACCCCCGGGCTGCCCGCGGACGCGGTGGGGGAGCTGCTGGCCCGGCTGGAGCACGGCTTCAAGGAGCCGTTCCCCGAGCCGACCGACGAGAGCCTGGTCGGCGGCCTCGCCAACGCCATCGCCGGGCGGGTGTGCAACCACTTCGACCTGCGCGGCGGCGGCTACACCGTGGACGGCGCCTGCTCGTCCTCGCTGCTGGCCGTGACGGCGGCGTGCACGGCGCTGTGCGACGGCGACCTGGACTTCGCGCTCGCGGGCGGCGTGGACCTCAGCCTCGACCCGTTCGAGCTGGTCGGGTTCGCGCGGCTGGGCGCCCTCGCGACCGACCGGATGCGCGTCTACGACGCCGACCCGACCGGGTTCCTGCCGGGCGAGGGCTGCGGCATGGTCGCGCTGATGCGCGCCGACGACGCCGCGGCCGCGGGCCGGACGCCGCTCGCGCTGATCCGCGGCTGGGGGATCTCCTCCGACGGGAGCGGCGGCCTCACCCGCCCCGAACGGGACGGGCAGCTGCTGGCCATGCGCCGCGCCTACGCCCGCGCCGGCATCGACCCCGCGACCGTCACCCTGTTCGAGGGGCACGGCACCGGCACCGCCGTCGGCGACCGCGCCGAACTGGCCGCGCTCACCGAACTCCTCGCCGGGCGCACCGGCCCGCCCGCCGTGCTCGGCTCGGTCAAGGCCAACATCGGGCACACCAAGGCCGCCGCCGGGGCCGCCGGGCTGATCAAGGCGGCGCTCGCGCTGCACCACCGGGTGCTGCCGCCGACCGTCGGCTGCGAGCAGCGGCACGAACTGCTCCGCGCGCCCGGCGCGCCGCTGCGGGTGCTCGCCGAGGCCGCGCCCTGGCCGGACGCCCCCGTCCGCGCCGCCGTCAGCGCCATGGGCTTCGGCGGCATCAACACCCACCTGGTGCTGGAGGCCGCCGATTCCGTCGCCGGCGCACCCCGGGAGCTGACCGTCCGGGAGCGGCGGCTCGCGCGGCGCGCCCCCGACGCCGAGGTGTTCGCCTTCGCCGCCGACACCCCGGCCGACCTCGCATCGACCCTGCGGCGCGTCGCCGCCCGCGCGGCCCGGATGTCGGCGGCCGAGCACCTCGACCTGGCCGCCGCCCTCGCCGAGAACTCCGCGCACGCGGGCGCGCCGGTCCGCGCGGCGATCGTCGCCCGCGACCCGGCGCAACTCGCCGACCGGGCCCGGGCGGCGGCACGCCACGCCGATGCGGCGGGACGTCCCGGGACGCCAGTCGCGCCCGGGGTCTACCTGGGCACGGGACCGGCGGCACGGGTCGGCCTGCTCTTCCCCGGCCAGGGCGCCCCCGTCCACCCGGACGCCGGGGCGCTGGCCCTCCTCATGCCCGACCTGGCGACGACCGCCCCTGCTCGTCCCACCGCGTCCGGTGGGTCCGATACGGCGCTGGTGCAGCCCGCCGTGCTGCGGGCCTCGCTCACCGGGCTCGCGCTGCTCGACCGGCTCGGCGTCGTCGCGGCCGCGGCCGCCGGGCACAGCCTCGGCGAGATCACCGCGCTCTGCTGGGCGGGCGCGCTGACCCCGGAGCGGGCGCGCGAGCTGGTCGCCGCGCGCGGCCGGATCATGGCCGGCACCGGGACGTCCGGCACCGGCATGGTCACCGTCGCCGCGCCGCCGGACGCGGTCCGCGACCTCATCGCCGGGACCGGCCTCGCCATCGCCGCCGACAACGGCGCCGCGCAGGTCGTCGGGGGCTCGCGCGCCGACCTCGCCGAGCTGCTGCGGCGGGCGGGCGCGGCGGGCGTCACGGCCCAGCGGCTGGAGGTCAGCCACGCCTTCCACACCGCCGCCGTCGCCGCCGCGGCCGGTCCGCTGGCGGACGTGCTGCGCGGCATCCCCGTCGGGCCGCCCCGGCGGCGGGTCCACTCGACCGTCACCGGGGCCGTCCTCACCGGCCGCGACGACCTGCGCGCCCTGCTGGTGCGGCAGATCACCGAGCCGGTCCGGTTCCGGGAGGCGCTCGACGGCCTCGCCGCCGACTGCGACCTCATCGTCGAGTGCGGGCCCGGGCACATGCTCACCGCGCTCGCCCAGACCGCCCCCGGCGGCGTGCCTGCGCTCCCGCTCGACGTCGGCGCCGCGTCCGCCGCGCCCGCCGCCGCGGTCATCGCCGCGCTGTTCGCCGCGGGCGCCGCGGGCGGCCTCAAGCCGCTGTTCGCCGACCGCTTCCACCGCCCGTTCGCCCTGGACCGCGAACCGGTGTTCCTGTCGAGCCCGTGCGAGACGGCCCCCGACCTTCCGGCCCCGCCGGCGAAGGCCGCCGCCGTCCCCGAGCCCGTCGCGGAGCCCGCCGAGGCGGTCGCGTCTGACCCTCTGACCGTGGTCCGCGATCTGGTCTCCGCCGCGCTGGAACTGCCCGCCGACGCCATCGGAGACGACGACGGCCTCCTCCAGGACCTGCACCTGAACTCGCTGCGCGTCACCCAGCTCGCCTCGCTCGCCGCCGAGCGGTGCGGCCGCGCGGTGACCGCCGCCCCGCCGCCGCTGGCGGGGATGACCGTCACCGAGCTGGCGGCGGCGATCGAGGCGCTCCCGAAGGCCGCCGACCCGGACGCGCCCGGCGGACCGCCCACCGGCGTCGCCGAATGGCACCGCGTGCTGGCCGCCGGCACCCGCCCGGCCGTCCTGCCGGGGACGCGGTGGGACGGCGGCTGGCACGTCCGCGGCACCGGGCCGCTGCGCGCGCTCGTCGAGCCGCTGCTGGTGCACGGCTCCGGACCGTCCGTCCAGACGGTGTTCTTCCTGCCCGCCGACCCCGGCGACGAGGTGATCGGCGACCTGCTGTCGGCCGCCGCCGAGGCCGTGCACGCGGCGGAACCCCTGACGATCGTCGACCACGGCGACACCGCCGCCGGCCTCCTCGGCGCCCTGGCCGCCGAGCATCCCGACCGCGACCTGCGCCGGATCGCCGCCCCCGAGGCGAGCCCCCGCGCGGTGCTCGCGGCGGCGGTGACCGCCTCCTGGACCGGCGCCGCCGAACTGGCCATGACCCCGGACGGGCGCATCGGCGAACCCGTCCACCACCCCGTCCGGCTGGACGATGCGGGCCCGCCCCTGGCCCCCGGCGACGTCCTGCTGGTGACGGGCGGCGGCCGCGGCATCGGGCTGGAGACGGCGGCGTACCTGTCCGGCCGCTGGAACGTTCGCCTGGCGCTGATCGGCCGCGCCCGCCCCGGCGACGACCCCGAACTCGCGGCGAACCTCGCCCGTCTGGAGGCCGCCGGCGCGACCGTCCGCTACGAGCCCGCCGACGTCACCGACCCGGCGGCGCTGCGGGCCGCCGTCGGCAGGCTCACCGAGGCCCTCGGCCCGGTCCGCGGCGTGGTGCACGCCAGCGGCGTCAACCGTCCCGCCCGGTTCACCGACCTCGGCCCCGCCGACTTCGCCGCGCACGCCGCGCCCAAGCACCACGGGCTGCGCGCGCTGCTGGCCGCCCTGGACCCGGCCGGGCTGCGGCTGCTGCTCACCTTCGGCTCGGTGATCGGCCGGTTCGGCCTGGCGGGGGAGGCCCACTACGCCCTCGCGAACGGGCGGCTGCGGGAGTACGCCCGGCTGCTGGCGGACGAACTGCCCGGCTGCCGCGTCCGCAACATCGACTGGACGGCCTGGAGCGGCACCGGCATGGGCGAGCGGCTCGACGTCCTCGCCGCCCTGGAACGCACCGGCGTGGTGCCGCTGCCCACCGCGTCCGGCGTCCTGCTCGCCGCGCGGATAGCCGAGTCGGAACGGGCGCCCGCCAGCGTCCTCGCGACCGGCCGCCTGCCCCAGCTCGACACGCCGTCCGGCGCCCCGTGGCGGGTGCGGACCCACACGCCCGGCATCGAGCTGATCGCCGAGACCGATCTGGACCTCTCGAACCGGCCCTGGCTGGACGACCACCGCATCGACGGCCTCGCCGTCCTGCCCGCGGTCGCCGCGCTGGAACTGATGGCGCGGGCCGCCGCCGTCCTCACCGGCGAGGAGCACACCGCCGTCGCCGACGCGAACTTCGACCGCCCGATCGTCGTCCCGGACGAAGGCTCCCGCACCGTGCGGATCTGCGCCCTCACCCTGGAGGACGGCGGCGTCCGGGTCGCGCTCCGCACCGACGAGACCGGATTCGCGGCCGACCACTTCACCGCGACCGTCGTCCCGGCCGGCATCCCGCCCAAGGTCGAACCCGTCGCCACCGAACCGGAACCGCACGACGGCCGGGCCCTGTACGGATCGCTGTTCTTCCACGGCCCGCGCTTCCAGCGCCTCGTCCGCTACACGCGGCTGGCCGCCACCGGATGCACCGCCGAGTTGTCGGCCTCCCCGCCCCAGGACGACCTCTTGGGCGACACCATCCGCAATGATGCGTCGATCCACGTCCTGCAGGCGTGCGTGCCGCACCGGCGCCTCCTCCCGATCGGCTGCGACCGGTTCGCCGTGCACGGCCCCGGCGAGGGCACCCTCACCCTGGACGCGGTGGAACGCGCCCACCACGGCCCCGACTACACCTACGACGTCGTCCTGCGCGACGAGACAGGGCGTCCCGTGCTGAGCTGGACGGGCCTGCGCTTGCGCGACGTGGGCCCGCTCCGCTTCGCCGACGGCCTCCCGCCGGTCCTCGTCGAGCCGTACCTGCGCCGCAACCTGGCCGCCCTGATGCCCGCTGCTGAAGACATCACCATCGTCCGGGACGACGGCGCCGGACCGCACGTCCCGTGGACCGACCAGGCCGTCCACCTCGCGAAACTGACCGACGAACCCGACGACCTCGTCCTGCGCCGCCTCCGCGCCGTGCGCGCCTGCCTGCCCGGCGACGTCACCGTCCAGGAGGTCTACGAGGACGGCTGGGTCACCCTCCGGGCGGGCGGGCGCCCCGTCGTCTCCGCACTGCTCACCATCGCCGGCCACCGCACCCCGTTGGCGATCGCCGCCGCACCCCGGACGGAGAGATGAACCCCTATTACGAATACGAGCACCGGGTGACCTTCGCCGAGACCAACGTCGTCGGCAACGTCTACTTCACCGCGCACCTGACCTGGCAGGGCGCCTGCCGCGAACTGTTCCTGGCCGACCGGGCCCCCGGCGTCCTGCAGCGCCTGCGCGACGACCTCGCCCTGGTGACCGTCTCCTGCTCCTGCGACTACGTCACCGAACTCCACGCCCTCGACCGCATCTCGGTGCGGATGAGCCTCGCCGGAATCGAGGACAACCGCATCACCATGGCGTTCGGCTACTACCGCACAGGCGCGGGCCCCGCCCTCCTCGCCGCCCGGGGCCGCCAGACGATCGCCTGCATGACCCGGACCCCGGACGGCCTGCATCCCACCGAAGTCCCAGAGGAATTCGCCGAAGCCCTACGCCCCTACGCTTCCCGATAGGTCACGCCTGGGAAAGCGCGTAGAGAATGAACAGGACGCAACAGACAGTCACCGCGCCCATGCCGACGAAGTAGACGCCCGCCTTGCGCCGCCGTCCGACCACCGCCGCAACGAGACCGGCGACCGGCGCGAGCGCGGCACCTCCGAGCCCGGCCCAGAGCAGCGCCACAGCCGCCGACCTTCCGACGACGTTGCCCGAAGCTTCGTCGACCAGGGCTAGGCCAATCGCGATGGCCAGGGGAAAGGCGAGCCACCACGAGGTCATGCCGACCACCACCCAGGACACGATCCGGGCGCTGCCAGTGCGCGTCCCGGCATGCGAGGGGTCAGCGGTCGACATGCCCGCATCCTAAGCGCCCTACTACCGCGAGCCGCTCTGCGTACGGCCTCAGCGGAACAGGAGCCGGCCCATGACGTCCTCGATCGTGCTGCGGGGATCGTCACCCGGCGCGTCCGTCCGCCAGCCGATAATGCGATCGGGCCTCACCAGCACAGCCCCACGGGACCCGACCCCGTAGACGTCCGCGAACCGCCCTTCCTTGTCGACGAGCGGACCAGTCGCGGCAACACAATGAGCCTTCAGCGGGACACCCCAAGCCGCGGCCACCGAAGCGGCGGCATCGCACCACTCCCGACCCTCCGCCCCCGCGAGCAGGACGAACCCGCCCCCGAAAAGATCAAGCGTCGAAACCGAGACCCCGTCCCGTTCGAGTGACAGATGCGGCGCCCGCGTACCGGCCCGTCCCGTAGGAACCCGAGGATCCTCAAGTGGCGCCCCCTCCGCAGCAGGCTCGACGACCCCCTCCGACCGGTAAACGGCGCCCAACTCGATGGACGCATCATCGAGCGCCTCCGCCAAATCGTCCTTCGGAAGGGAGGAATCCACCCTCAGCACGTACCGGGTGTACGCCTGCTCGACGGTCAACTGACAGACCGGCCTGCGCTCGGCGTCATAGGTGTCCAGGAGCCGCTCTCCAGCCGCCCCTCCATGCACCATGGCCAACTTCCAAGCGAGATTGTGCGCGTCGGCGATCCCTGTATTGCCGCCGAATCCGCCCGTCGGCGGCATGACGTGCGCGGCGTCCCCGACGAGCAGGACCCGCCGATCCCGGAACCGCTCGGCCGCGGCGGCCGCCGCACTCCACCTCTGCACATTGTCGATCTCGACGGGGAACTCGGCCCCGGCGCCGAGCGCCGTCCGCACAAGATCCGCGCACCGGGCGGCATCCACGTGTTCTCCGACATCGCTGTCCCGGGAGCCGTCCGGCCCGAAAGTGGCGAAGACGGCGAGAAACCCGGAGTCACCGCCAATTGCAAACCGGAAGAACCCCAGCAGTTCAGGGTGGTTGACGTACACCACGCTCAGGTTGCGCTCCCCGAGCATCTCCCGGACGTCGGCCTTGAAGTAGATGGTGACGCAGTCGGCGAACCCGCCACGCCCCACCATGTCGATCCCCAGCCGCTCTCGCACGGCACTGTGCGCACCATCGGCCGCGACGAGATACTCCGACCGCACGGTCCGTTCCGTTCCACGGTCACATGACCGTATGACGGACGTGACGCCCTCGTCGTCTTGCTCGAAGCCGACAAGCTCAGTACCGAAGCAGTGCTCGGCCCCCAGCTCCCGCGCCCGGTCCCGCAGCAGCGGCTCCAGCCCGATCTGGGTGATGAACAGCCGCGAGGTCGGGCTGAGCCCCTCGACCCCGTCGTTGTACGACCGGTAGAAGTACTGCAGCTCCTTACCGCTCAGGCTCTCGACGGCGATGATCGCCCCGTTCTGAACGAACTCCCGCTCGGCCGCGTCATCGACGGCCTCCTGCATGCCGACGCTGCGGTAGACCTCCATCGTTCCCTGGTGGAACGAGGCCGCCCGGGGGTGGATCGCCGTCCCCCGGTGCTGCTCGACCAGCATGTGCGGCACGCCGCGCGCCGCCAGCAGCAGCGAGGTGGTCAGCCCGACAAGGCTGCCTCCCGCGATGAGAACCGGAACCTCGTGATCGGCCATGGGGATTCCATCCCTCCCGTCGCCGGCGTGGGGTGGGAGCCCTGCTCTCCGACTGAGACCAGTCATCGCCCTGCCGCGTTTCCAGGATCGTACACCTGTCCGCACAGCGGACAAGGTCATCCTCCAACCCACCCCGACCACACCCACCGGTGGGTCGATTGACGACGCCCCGGGCGGGGCCCTCTGGGGCGCGCTCCCTCGCGCACTGGAGCCAGACGTCTCATGGACCACAGCGGCACTCTCCGGTCTGGCCTTCGCCGTCCTCTACGGCTGGTCTTCGACGCCTGGTACCGACGAAGAGTCTTCACACAAGAAGATGTGCGGCGCGGTCATCCCAGATGATCAGCTGACCATTCTGGACGCCATGGCCTAATTGCGATATGTCAGAGTATGATCACCCGGCGGATCCCGGGTTCAGGGAGCATTCGATGACACATCGGAAAGCGGCCGTCCGCGGCCTTCTTCTTTTCGCGACCGTAACGCTGGGCGCCGCGGCATGCGGCGGCGGATCGGACGACGGCGAGGCCGGCGCCGCCCCGGCCGCGACGCGGCCCGCGCCGCCGAGCCCGGCGGAGACGACCGAGCCGCCCGAAACCGATCCCGGCGCCGAGCCCGGCATCCGCGGCGCCCGCGCCGCGCTCCAGGCGTTCCTGCGGGGGCAGGCGGCGGGCGACACGTCCGTGTGCCGGTACGTGGCCAAGGACAGCGACTTCTTGAACGGCCCCGCGCTCAGAGGCGACTGCCGCAAAGGCGTGAAGGACACTCCCCACCTGCTGCGGCCCCGGGAACGGCTCGCGCTGCGCCGGGTCCTGGCCACCGGCGGCAAGATCACCGAGCGCGACGAGGCGGTGCTGCCCTTCTCCGGGCTGCGCTGGACGGACGGCCACCTGACGGAGTCGGCGCTCCAGCCCGAGTTCGTCCTGCGCCGCGACGGCGAGGGGATGTGGCAGATCGTCCGCTGACGCCCCGGCGGGCCGGCCTCCCGGAGACCCCGTGCCCGGAAGACCGTGCCCGCCCGCCGGCCTTCGCCGCGTCCCCCCGCCCCGGGGGCGCCGGGATCAGGCGTCGTACATGCGGATCCAGTCGATCTCGAGTGTCGCGTTGCGGCCGGTGTCGATGCCGGGCGCGGTCAGCTTCTTCAGCTCGGGCATCCAGTCGAGCTGGATCGCCTGGCCCATCGCGCGCGGGGGCTGCACGTCCTGCCTGGTGGTGTGGAAGTGGCGGCGCCCGTCCACATACCCGTTGATCTCCTTGGGGGTCCACTCGAGCGCGAACGTGTGCCACGTGGTGAGGTCGACGTCGGCCCGGCCGTCCAGGCGGCCCGAGTTGCCCTCCCGGCCCTTCTGCTCCGACCCCTTCCGCTGGTCGAAGTGGAGGAAGAAGTTGGCGCCCTTCCGGAGCCCGTCGTCCCCGTAGGTCTCCATGTAGTCGATCTCGCCGCCGCCGCCCTCCGGCGCGGTGCCGCCGCCGCCGTTGACGGGCCACATCAGCACGTTCGCGTTGTAGCAGGCGCACGCGCGGTTCATCCGCAGCCGCGCCTCCCAGCGGCCGTACTTGCGGTCGCCGTCGCGCCAGCCGAGCCCGCCGGTCGTCCCGTCCGGCGTGCCGGTGATCAGCAGCGCCCCGTTCTGCACGGTGACCGCCTCGGGGCTGCGCCGCCCCTTGCCGGCGTGCCCCTCGCCGTCGTACAGCTCCCACGCCTCCCGGTCGAGGCGGCCGTTGAACTCGTCGTGCGCCAGCGGACGCCCCCAGCCGTACCGCTGCGCCGCCGTCGCCGCGCCGCCGGTCTTCTCGGCGGCGCGGTCCGCCTCCGCGGAGGCGCGGGGGGTCTCCCGAGCGCTCCGGGGGGACTTGGAGGCGCCCGGCCCGACCGGGTGGAACTCGGCCGCCGCGCCCGTGCGGCCGATGTCGGCGGAGCTCTCGTGCAGGGCGGCGAACGCCGAGACCCCGACCGTCACCGCCGTGACCGTCACGACGACGGCGCGTCTACGGAATGAGAAGGACACGGTTCAACCTCCGCACCGGACGAATTGTGCCGACAGCCGATTCAGCCGTTCCGCACTCCACTAATTCGTCCGAAACCTACTCGGCCGCGCCACGGGGCCCTAGGGCCCTACGGCCCTAGCGGCGGGACGGGGGGACCTCAATAACGCGCCGCAGGTCAGTCCCGCGGCGGCATTCCGAGCCAGGTCACGATGGCCGTGGAGCGGTTGGGTGCGCCGAGCTTGGCGTAAAGCCGGTTGATGTAATTCTTGACGGTCTTCTCGGTGAGAAATAGCTTGGCGGCGATCACCGAGTTCGGATGTCCCTGGGTGATCAGATCCATGACCTCGGCCTCGCGTTCGGAAAGCCCGAACCGCCGGCGCTGCTCGGCCGGGTCGGCCGCCGCGGGCGCGGCCCCCGGGTCGGTCCGCGCGGCGTCGATCAGTGCGGCCGACGCCGCCTGGGAAAGGGGGTGGGCCCGATGCCTCGCGGTGTCCAGCACCGCCGCGGCCAGCTCCTCCGGGGTGAAGGTGTTGTGCACCAGGTAGCCCACCGCCCCGTTCCGGACGGCCGCCAGCACCACCTCGGGGTCCTCGACCTGGGTGAGCATGATGACCCGGCTGATCGCGCTCAGCGCGGCCGAGGCGGATATCCCGTCGACGTGCGGCATCCGGACGTCCAGCAGGATCACGTCCGGGGCCAGCGCGCGCGCCAGCTCCACGGCCTCGCGGCCGTCCCCCGCCTCGCCCACGACCTCGATCTCGCCGGACGCGTCCAGCGCCAGCGTGAGCCCGGAGCGGATGAACGGGTTGTCGTCCACCACCAGCACCCGGCACCGCACACCCGCGTTCATTCGCTTCCCTCCATCGGCGCCTTCCCGCTCGCGGCCGGGGCCCTCCCCGCCGTCCCGTCCCATGCCGCCCCGCCGCCGGCCGGCCCGGCGGGGAACCGGACGGTGATGCTCGTGCCGCCGCCCGGGACCGAGTCGACGGTGAGCTCCCCTCCGCCGCGCCGGGCCCGCTCGTGCATGCCGAGGAGGCCGTAGTGTCCGCCGCCGGCGAGCTCGTCCAGCCAGCCCGCCCTGCCGGGGCGTCCGGGCATGCCGCGGCCGTCGTCGCGCACCACCGCCCGGACGCCGTCCGGCCCGCCGGACACGGTGAGCTCCACGACCGAGGCATCGGCGTGCCGGCGGACGTTCTCCAGCGCCTCCGAGATGATCGCCACGGTCTCGTGCCGGGGATGCAGCGGCAGGTCGGCGCCCTCCTGGATGCGCGTGACGACCCGCAACCCCGTCGCCCGGCCCCACTCCTCCGCGAGCTCGGCGGCCACGACGTGCAGCGGGCGCTGCACGGTGCCGGACCGCAGCTCGGAGATGAGCGAGCGCGCCTGCCGGGTGGCGATCTGCGCGGCGGTGGCGATGCGCTGGGCCTCCTTCTCCGCCCGCTCCGGAGACCTGCGCACGAAGGCGGGGAGGCTGCTCGCCGCCAGCGCGATCCCGGACAGGGTGCCGCTCAGCGAATCATGCATCTCCCGGGCGAGCCGGGAGCGCTCCTCGGCGGCCATGGCCAGCGCCTCCGAGCGCCAGAGCGCCTCCTCCGCCGCGGCCTGCTCGTCGAACAGCCGCCGGATCACGGCGCCGACCAGGGCGCCGATCCCGTAGAAGGCGGGCATCGCGAGCAGCAGCGGGAGCGTCGTGCTGTGCCGGATGCCGTCCGTCCCGTCGCCCTGGAAGAGCGCCACGTAGTACAGCACGGCCTGCTGGAGGCACAGCGCCACCGTCGTCGGCCACCGGTACAGCAGCCCGGCCAGGCCGGCCGCGATCACCGTGACCAGGAAGTACGGGCCGAGGATCCCGCCGGCCTCCAGCACCGCGTAGCCGACGAGGACATCGCAGGCCAGCAGGGCCGGCTGCGCGTACAGCCGCGAGACCACCTGCTCCCAGCCGAGCAGCATCAGCCCGGAGAGCAGCGCCACCCCCGCCAGCACGCCCAGCGCCCAGAAGTCGCCCCGGACCTGCCGGTCGATGAGCACCGTCACCCCGACGACCAGCACCCGCACCTGGATGAGCAGCACGAACGCCGTGCCGATGCGGGATTCGGCGGATCCGCGCAGCGACCCGGAAGCGTGCTTGGCGAGATCGGACATCGGCGGCCCTCCGCGAGTTCGTACCGTCGGCCCGGAACCGGAAGCGCAGGCGTTTGCAAAGGGAACACTAGCCACATCTCCAATGGAGGTCGCTACGATGCCCACGACCAACAGTATTTCAACGCAAGAAGGGGGAAAAGTGCCAGGCCGCAGGGCGGTCCCGCAGCCTGACGGCGTCCGTGACGCCGCCGGGTTCATCGCCTTGATGCGCGCGCTTCAGCGCTGGTCGGGACTCAGCCTCGCGGAACTCGAAGCCAGGATGGGCTCCGCGCTCGTGCTCCTTCCGGAAGGTCTGGCCGGAATGCTCGGCGGAAGCAAGCTTCCGCGACGGGAAGTTGTGTCGGCATTCATCAGTGCTTGCGGATGCGTGCCCGAAGTGCAGGCCGATTGGATGCGCGCGTACGCGAGGATCAGCGGGACGGCACCGGCGCCTTCCCCGGAGGCCGCCTTCGCCCCGCCTCCCTCGCAGGAGGCGCCACCGGAAGAACCGGAAAAGCGAGCGCGCCCCCGCCATCGGAAGCCGGGAGGAAAGCGCCGCCAAAAGCGGACGCGCCGTTCGCTGTCCCCGCTGGCGGCCGCCCCGGCGTTCGTCACCGTCGCGGTCATCGCGGTGGCCATGCTGACCGGGTCGGGCGACGACTCCGGCAAGGCCGACGGCGGGCACGGCGGGAAACGGCCGACCGCGGCCCCGCCGGGCACGGGCTGGTACGCGGTCCAGCCGGAAACGGCCACGTCCGTCGGCGACTGTCTGGCGATCTTCCCCGACGACCAGTTCGCACCGACCCTTTCCCAGGATCAGTGCGACGAGGAGGACGCGCTGCAGCGGTTCTGGCTGGAACCCGATTCCGGCGGCATCTACGTGATCAAGGCCTACACGGTCAAAGAGCAGCTCTGGTGCCTCACGCTGGACGCCCCCAGCGACGGCGCACGCCTCCACCTGAAGGCGTGCGACAAGGCCAGCAAGTGGCAGCGGTTCGCCCTGCAGGCGGCCGAACCGCCGAGTTCCGGCAAGGCCGGCGACGGCACCTCGCAACCCGTGCCCCTCTTTGAACTGCGGCCGGGCGAGACCCGCGAGAAGGGAATGTGCGTGGGGATCGACTCCTCGCATTCGGGCACCGTCCAGGCGGTCCACACCGCATGCTCGAAGTCGGCCGTCTGGGGATACAACTTCATCCAGACCGTGGCGCCCGCATAGCGCCACGTCCAAGCCTTTACTCGCAATTCCCTTACACCCCTTAGCTGCGCCCTGGCGTAGGGCCCCCGATCAGAATAAAGAAGCCCTAGGGCCCTGACTCCAGACCGTTTCACATCGCTACCTTCACTGAAGTCAACGGCGGCCGGCAAAGAAAGGCCCCGATCCTTCAGAAAGGCTTCAGCGATGAAGAAGACGAACGCCCTGGTCGCGACGGGCGCACTGGGACTCACCCTGGCCGGCGGCGCGGTGGTCGCCGGCCTCACGTCCGAACCGGCCAAGCCCGCGTCCCCCGTCGCCGGCACCGGCACCACGCAGTCCCTTTCGGGCGGGGCGCTTCCGGGGCAGTCCCTCTCGCAGCAGTCCGCCGCGAAGGTGGTCAAGAAGACCGACTACGGCCCCTGGAGCAGCCACTTCGCCAACACGAAGCTGAAGTGCCGGACGTACGCCAGCGCCGGCACCTCCGGCAGCCGCGTCTGGCACTACGGCAAGGTCGAGTGCAACAAGAAGGTCGCGGTGATCGACGTCTACTCGGGCATCAACCGGGGACGGCCGGCCGTCTCCAAGAAGGTCTGCAGGGACACCAAGACCTGCGCGGTCGAGGGCTGGGTGAAGAACCCGTCCGGCCAGCAGTCCTGGTCGGTGACCACCACCGGCGGCGCCGGAACGCTCCTGCTCTCGGGCAACCGCCTCTCCGCCCACGTCACGTTCCGCGCCTAGACGCCCGCCCAACACGCGAACCCACCGGCGCCCAGACCGCCCCCCGGCCTGGGCGCCGGTGGCCATGAACGCCCTTGATCGTGCCCTAAGGACGCCCAGCGTTAGCGTTCAGCCGGGCCCGCGTTGGGTCACCGAAGATTGAGAGGTAGTGCTCATGGCCGACATCACGGTCTCGCTGACCGTCCGCGACCTGACGCATGACGATCTTCCTTCATGCTCTTGGTCCGGGTCGGCCACCCACCTGGTGAGCATGGCCAAGGCCCTGGACCGGACCGCACGTGGCGAGGTGGACTACCTTGCCGTCTGCCCGCCGTCCGGTCTTCCGGTAGCGGTCGGCGGAGTCGACTACGCGAAGACAGCCGGTGCGGGAACCCTCTGGCAGTTGGCCGTTCATGAGGCGCTGCGGTCGTGCGGGATCGGCACCATCCTTATTCAGGCTGCCGAGCAGCGAATCCGTTCCCGCGGCCTGGACCGCGCCGAACTCGGCGTCGAGGAGACTAACCCGCGGGCCCGCGCGCTGTATGAGCGGCTCGGCTACGTCGCCTATGGGAGCGCGACCGAGTCGTGGGACGTGGATGGTCCAGACGGAACCACCCTTAGGTACGAGGCGGTGTGCACGCTAATGCGCAAGCAGTTGCCGTAGCCCGGCTGGCCGTCCAGGACGCCGTTCATACGCTGCCGCGGCTTCTACGGTGCGCTGAAGTACGTCGTCCGCGAGAAACAGCCTTCGGCAAATCCACTCGACGGGGCCAGCGATCACGCCTGGAAGCCGCCCGAAGTGGTCCATGCGGCCGACCGGCGGCGCGCCCCAACCCCAAACAAGTTGGCGCGCTCCAGCGGGCCGGATGGCGAGACCGTGACAATCGGCGGCCTTCGGTGGCACATGGCTGCCTACGCAACAAACCCCGGTGCCTGGCTTAGTGCCTGGTCAACCGGGGTTCTTCGCGGATTCTTCTGAGGTGCCCCCTGCAGGATTCGAACCTGCGCACACGGCTCCGGAGGCCGTTGCTCTATCCCCTGAGCTAAGGGGGCCCTGCGCCGTTGGTGGCGCGGTAGAAGGTTACCAGGGTTGGCGGGGTGGCGTGCACGTGGGATTTCGCCGTGCGTGCGGGGGAGGAGTGGGCTAACTTCGAGCCGTGACCGAGCCACTGGGACGCGTGCTGGTCGTCGACGATGACGAGGTGATCCGCCAGCTCATCGCCGTGAACCTGCAACTGGAGGGGTTCGAGGTGTCGACCGCGGTGGACGGTCAGGACTGCCTGGAGAAGGTGGGCGAGGTCCGGCCGGACGTGATCACGCTGGACGTGATGATGCCGCGGCTGGACGGGTGGGTGACCGCGGTGAAGCTGCGGGAGGACCCCGGGACCGCGCACATCCGGGTCGTGATGATCACGGCGCGGGCGCAGGAGCACGATGTGCGGCGGGGGCACGAGATCGGTGTCGACGCGTACGTGACCAAGCCGTTCGACCCGAACCAGCTGATCCAGACGGTGCGGAAACTCGCTGCGGTGTCCAGATAGTGGTCGGATAGTCTCACCAGGGTGACTCCAGGCGATGCCCTCGTGCGGGCGGTGCGGGACGCCGTGGCGGACGGGGAGATCGATGTCGCCGTGCCGGAGAGCGTCGTGGTCTTCGGGCGGGGGCGCGGGGTATTCGAGAGTCCGGTGGCGCTGCGGCTCGGTGTTGATCCCGAGGTGATCGCGCGGCGGGTCGGGGGCGTCGTCCGCGATGGGTTCGTCCGGGTCGTCCTGGCGGCGGGGGAGCTGGTGGAGCAGATCCTGGGTGATCCTCGTTACGGGGTCGCCGCACGGGTGCCGGGGGGTGTGTGGGACGAGTGGCCCCGGACGTTTGAGAATCCGGGGTTTTCGGTTCGTCTTGCTTACGCGCGGGCCTGCTGGGTTGAGCGGTGGGGCGAGAGCGCGCCGTTTCGGGGCGGGGAGCTGGAGTCCGAGCTCGTGTGGGCCATGGGGGACGTGCCCGGGCGGGCGGAGCAGGCGGAGCGGGAACGGGATGCCAGGCCGCTGATGTTGTGTTTGGAGAGAGTGGCCGAGGCGTACCACGAGGTGCACGAGCACCGTCCTGAGGGACGGGCGGGTTTGGCGCGGGCGGTGAAGGTCGTCCTCGGCAACGGGCTGAACATGATCGGTGAGACCCCTAGAGAGCGGATATGAGTCGAGTACACCCTGCTGGGCCGAGGCATGCCGATGTGCTGCCGGAGGACCATCCTGCCGGGCCTGCGGAGGATCTGAACGCCCTGGAGCCCGCTGTGTGGCCGCGCAGTGCCCGCCGGGAGGACGGTGTCCTGACGGTCGGCGGTGTCGACGTGCGGGACCTGGCCAAGGAGTACGGGACGCCTCTGTACGTCTATGACGAGGAGGACGTGCGGAGCCGGGCCAGGGAGTACGCGGCGGCGTTCCATGACGGGGACGTCCACTACGCGGGCAAGGCCTTTCTGTGTACCGCGGTCGCGCGGTGGCTGAAGGAGGAGGGCCTGGGGCTCGACGTGTGCAGTGGGGGTGAGCTTGCCGTTGCCCTCGCGGCGGACTTCCCTACCGAGCGCATCACCCTGCATGGGAGCAACAAGGCCAAGTGGGAGCTGGAGCAGGCCCTTGAGGCCGGCGTCGGACGGATCGTGCTGGATTCGTTCGAGGAGATAGCGCGGCTGGGGTATCTCGCCCAGGAGATGGGTGTCCGCCCCAAGGTGATGGTGCGGGTCACTACGGGTGTTGAGGCGCACACCCATGAGTTCATCGCGACCGCCCATGACGACCAGAAGTTCGGGTTCTCGCGCAGTTCGGGGGCCGCGCTGGAGGCCGTCCGGCGGGTTCTGGAGCTGAAGCAGCTGGAGCTGGTGGGGCTGCACAGCCACATCGGGTCGCAGATCTTCGAGGTGGACGGGTTCGAGGTCGCCGCGCACCGGCTGGCGGAGCTGCTGGTCGCGATCCGGGACGAGCACGGGATCGAGCTTCCGGAGCTCGACCTCGGCGGCGGTTACGGGATCGCGTACGTGCCGGGCGAGGAGCCGCACGACCCCAAGTCGATCGCGGACGGGCTCCGGGACATCGTGGCCCGCGAGTGCAGGGCGTACGGCCTGGCGATGCCGCGGCTGACCGTGGAGCCGGGACGGGCGATCATCGGGCCGGGCGGCGTCACGGTGTACGAGGTCGGCACGGTGAAGGACGTCGAGGGCCTGCGCACGTACGTGTCGGTCGACGGCGGCATGAGCGACAACCTGCGCACCGCGCTGTACGGCGCCGAGTACACCGGCGTGCTGGCGAGCAGGTCGTCGGATGCGGCGCCCATGCTCAGTAGGCTTGTCGGCAAGCACTGCGAGAGCGGCGACATTGTGGTGCGGGACCTGTGGTTCCCCGAAGATCTTGCGGCGGGGGACCTGGTGGCGGTGGCGGCGACCGGTGCGTACTGTCGGTCGATGGCCAGCAACTACAACCACGTCCCGAAGCCCGCCGTCGTGGCGGTGAGGGACGGCAGGTCGCGCGTGATCGTCCGCCGGGAGAGCGCGGCGGACCTGCTGCGGCTCGATGCGGAGGTCGAAGCGTGAAACCCGGACTGCGCGTGGCGCTGCTCGGATGCGGGGTGGTCGGCACGGAGGTCGTCCGGCTGCTGATCGAGCAGGCCGACGATCTGGCCGCGCGCGTGGGGACGCCGCTGGAACTCGCCGGGATCGCCGTGCGCAGGCCGGACCGGGTGCGCGAGGGCGTGCCCAGGGAGCTGCTGACGACGGACGCCCAGGGCCTGGTGACCAGGGACGACGTCGACATCGTCATCGAGGTCATCGGCGGTATCGAGCCGGCCAGGACGCTGATGCTGGAGGCGATGAAGTCCGGCAAGTCGGTGATCACGGCGAACAAGGCGCTGCTGGCCGAGGACGGCGCGACGCTGTTCGCGGCGGCCCGCGAGTACGGCGCCGACCTGTACTACGAGGCGTCCGTCGCGGGTGCGATCCCGCTGCTGCGGCCGCTGCGCGACTCGCTGGTCGGCGACCACGTGCACCGGGTGCTCGGCATCGTGAACGGCACCACGAACTACATCCTCGACCAGATGGACACGCACGGCGCCGGGTTCAACGACGCGCTGGAGGAGGCGCAGGCGCTCGGCTACGCGGAGGCCGATCCGACGGCTGACGTGGAGGGTTTCGACGCGGCGGCCAAGGCGGCGATCCTGGCGCAGCTGGCGTTCCACACGCCCGTGACGGCGGCGGACGTCCATCGTGAGGGCATCACCGAGGTGAGCGCCGCCGATGTTGCGGGCGCCAAGGGGATGGACTGCGTCGTCAAGCTCCTGGCCATCTGCGAGCGCATCCCTTCGACGGACGGCCGGAACGGCCGCGGTGTGTCCGTTCGCGTGTATCCGGCGATGATTCCCAGGTCCCACCCGCTGGCGAGTGTGCGCGAGGCGTACAACGCGGTGTTCGTGGAGGCCGAGTCCGCCGGATCGCTGATGTTCTACGGCGCGGGTGCCGGTGGTGCTCCGACGGCGTCCGCGATCCTGGGCGACCTTGTCGCGGTGGCGCGGAACGTGGCCGGCGGTACACCGGGCCCTGTCGAGGTGACGTACGCGAAGCTTCCCGTACTGCCGATGGGCGAGACCGTCACCCGCTACTACATCCAGGTGGACGTGACCGACGAGGCCGGTGTCCTCGCCACGGTCGCGGAGGAGTTCGCCAGGCACGGGGTGTCGATCCAGGCCGTCCGGCAGGTCGGGCTGGGCGAGGAGGCCCAGCTGGTCGTGGTGACGCACCGGGCGCCGGACGCGGCCCTCACCGCGACGGTGGAGGGCTTGCGCGGGCTTGAGATCGTCCGGGCCGTGACCAGCGTGATGCGGGTCGAAGGCGAGGAGTGACGCCCCAGGTGAGGCCCGGTGACCGGGCCGCGTAGCGGTACGGGCGATCCCGGTAGACTCCGGGCAACATCCCAGGTCATTCAGGAGACCGACGTGAACCCGAACGCCCGCGCGTGGCGTGGCCTTATCGAGGAGTACCGCGACCGGCTGCCGGTGTCGGACCGGACCCCGGTCGTGACGCTGCTGGAGGGCGGCACCCCGCTGGTGCCCGCGCACCGGCTGTCCCAGCTGACCGGCTGCGAGGTGTTCCTCAAGGTCGAGGGCGCCAACCCGACCGGTTCGTTCAAGGACCGCGGCATGACGATGGCGATCAGCAAGGCCGCCGAGGACGGCGCCAAGGCGGTGATCTGCGCGTCCACCGGCAACACCTCGGCGTCCGCCGCCGCGTACGCGGTGCGGGCCGGGATGACCTGCGCGGTCCTCGTCCCGCAGGGCAAGATCGCGATGGGCAAGCTGGCGCAGGCGCTGGTGCACGGCGCGCGGCTGCTGCAGGTGGACGGCAACTTCGACGACTGCCTCGAACTGGCGCGCAAGCTGTCGGTCGACTACCCGGTGGCGCTGGTCAACTCGGTCAACAAGTACCGGCTGCAGGGCCAGAAGACGGCGGCGTTCGAGATCGTCGACGCGCTCGGCGACGCCCCCGACGTGCACTGCCTGCCCGTCGGCAACGCCGGCAACATTTCCGCGTACTGGATGGGCTACCGGGAGTACGCCGCCGACGGGGAGGCGTCGAAGACGCCGCGCATGCTGGGCTTCCAGGCCAGCGGGGCGGCGCCGTTCGTGAAGGGCGAGCCCGTCCTGAAGCCGCAGACGATCGCGACCGCGATCCGGATCGGCAACCCCGCCTCCTGGGACCTGGCCGTCGCCGCGCGCGACGAGTCGGGCGGCGCGATCGACTCGGTCACCGACCGGCAGATCCTCGCCGCGTACCGGCTGCTCGCCCGGGAGGAGGGCGTCTTCGTGGAGCCCGCCTCCGCGGCGAGCGTCGCGGGCCTGCTGCAGGCGAGCGAGCAGGGCGTCGTCGCCCCGGGCGCGAAGGTCGTCTGCACGGTCACCGGCAACGGCCTCAAGGACCCCGACTGGGCCATCTCCGGCGCCCCCGCGCCGACCACCATCAAGGTGGACGCGCACTCCGCCGCCTCCGAACTCGGCCTCACCTAAGTGGGCTGGACGGAAGGCCCGGTGCTGGTGCGGACGCCCGCGACCAGCGCGAACCTGGGCCCCGGCTTCGACTCGCTCGGCCTCGCGCTCGCCCTGCACGACGAGGTCGAGGTCGAGCTGACCGGCGGCGGGGTGGCCATCGAGGTGGACGGCGAGGGCGCGGAGGTCGCCGACCGCGGCGAGCGGCACCTCATCGTGAAGGTGCTGCGCCGCACCCTCGACGTCCTCGATGACCTGGCCGGATCCGGCCCGTCCCGGCCGCCGGGGGTCCGGCTGCGCTGCCGCAACGCGATCCCGCACAGCCGCGGGCTCGGCTCGTCGTCCGCCGCGATCGTGGCGGCGATCGTGGCGGCCCGCGCGCTGCACCCGGCGGGGGCGCTGCTCGACGACGACGCCGCGCTGCGGCTCGCCACCGAGATCGAGGGGCATCCCGACAACGTCGCGCCGTGCCTCGCGGGCGGCCTGACCGTCGCCTGGACGACGCCGGCCGGCCCGCGGCTGGTGCGGCTGGAATCGCAGGTCACCGAGGTCGTCGCGATCGTCCCCGAGCAGCGGCTGGCGACCGAGCGGGCCCGCGGGCTGCTGCCGGAGGCCGTCCCGCACGGGGACGCGGCGGCGAACGCCGGCCGGGCCGCGCTGCTGGTGGCGGCGCTCACCGCGGGAATGGCCGAGGACGTCCTGCTGGACGCGACCGAGGACCGGCTCCACCAGGACTACCGCGCGCCCGCCATGCCCGAGTCCGCCGCACTGGTCAAGACCTTGCGGGACGGGGGCGTCCCGGCGGTGATTTCCGGGGCCGGTCCGACTGTCCTGGCCTTCACAAACGCATCACGAGTTGATTCAGTAGTCCCCGAAGTGGGTAAAGGCTGGCACATACACCCGTTGGACGTCGCGACCCGCGGCGCTCGCGTCATGACCGGAGAACACGAGGTCCGGGCCTGATCGCGGCGTCCGGGGCGGGGCCTTCGCGGCGCTCCGGCCGGTGCAGGTTCCGGCACGATCCCGCTAGGTAAAATGCGAAGACATCGACCTCTGGGGAATAGCTGTGTGCCCTGGTGATGTTAGGCTGAATGCCGCACCAGATGCCCCGTTCGGGGCAGCGTGCTCGTCAGCCGCGCGTCGCCTGTTCGACCCTCCGGTCGTTTCGGTCCCGCGTACCAGGCTCCCCGACACCGTGATATCCCGTTGTCAGGCATTCCAGCGCAACAACTCAGGACGTGGCGGTACCGGGGACACGCACGAGCGGAACGTCCCGTCCACCATCTGGCTGTGCCCAGAACACGCAGATCCCGGTTCCATCGTGATCAGCGGAGCCCGTCCCGGCGCCCCCGCCGGGCCGCACCACCGGGTCGACTGGCCGAACGCCGGCCAACGCCCGCTCCCTGGGAAGGACCCTTAGTGAGCGAATCCAGCGAACTCCTTACGGACGCATCAAGCACGGGAACCGTGGCCGACGCCGCTCCGGCCGCCGCGGAGTCCGCCACCCCCCGGCGCCGCCGCTCGGGCACCGGCCTGTCGGCCATGGTGCTGCCCGAGCTCAAGGCGCTCGCGTCCAGCCTCGGCATCACCGGTGTGACCGGGATGCGCAAGAGCCAGCTCATCGCCGCCATCCAGGAGAAGCAGGGCGGCGGGGAGCAGGGCTCGGCGGGGGGCGAGCAGGGAGCCGCTGCCCCGGCGAAGACCGAGCGCCCCCGGCGGACCCGCACCGCGGCCGCCAAGCGCGAGGTCTCCGACGACCAGGTCACGATCTCCGACGCCGCGCCCGCGACCGAGCAGGCCCCGTCCGACAAGCAGACCGAGAAGGCGGCCGACAAGGCCGCCGAGAAGCAGTCCGGCAAGCCGGCCGACCAGCCGGGCGACGCCGCCGAGAAGGGCGCCGACAAGCCGGAGAAGGCCGAGCGGGCGGACCGGCAGGGCGGCCGCCAGCGCGGTGAGCGGCAGGACCGGGGGGCCGGCGAGGGACGCGGCGAGCGGCAGCACCGCGAGCAGGGCCGCGACCAGAGCGCCGAGGACGGCGAGTCCCAGGGCGGCGGCCGCGACGGCGGGCGCGCCCCCGACAGCTGGCCGGTCACGGTGATGCTGAACAACACCGCGGGCTCGGGCGCGGTCGCCGTCCAGTACAACCAGCAGATGGCCTCGGCT
>NZ_JBFARO010000042.1:0-65992 GCF_040677125.1 Actinomadura sp. NPDC049382 | reverse complement strand
CCGAGTTCTGCATCGTCGCCGCCGTCCGCGGCCCGGACGAGCGGCTGATGTCGCAGGTCCGCGAGGGCGTCAAGGCCATCAACGACGCGCTCGTCGCGGTGTCCGCCGCCGCCGAGGTGCTGTCGGAGCTGGCGGCCGGCAGTGCCGCAGCCCGCGCGACGGCCTGGATCCGGCACGCCCTCGTCCGGCACCTGCTCGCCGTCGGGCCGGCGCTGCGCGTCCCGCCGGGCGACGTGGCGGGACGGGCGGTCGGCGGCGCCGCCGAGGCGGGGGTCGCGCCCGCCGCCGCGCCCGAGGCCGCCGCCGGGCTGCTGCCCGCCGCCGGCGCGCTCGCCGCGCTCGCCCTCATCGACTGGCGCCTCGCGGCGGCGGTCGGGGCCGCGCTGCCCGCGGTGGCGCTGCTGATGCGGGCGTTCGTCCGCGACATCACCGCGTCCGCGACCCGCTACCTGGCCGTGCAGGGCACGATCGCGGGCCGCCTCGCCGAGGCGCTCGGCGGCGCCCGCACCATCGCCGCCGCCGGCACCGCCGGGCGGGAGGCGGCGCGCATCCTGGCCCCCCTTCCCCGGCTCCGCGCCGAGGGCGAGACGATGTGGCGCGTCCAGGGCGGGGTCGCCGCGCGGGGCCTGCTGGCGCTGCTGCTGCTCCAGATCGCGGCGGTCGGCGCCGCCGGCGCGGAACTGGCGGCGGGCCGCATCACGCCGGGCGAGCTGGTCGCGGCCGTCCAGTACGCGGGGCTCGCCGCCGGGTTCGGGCCCGTCCTCACCCAGGTGCTGCGGCTCGCCCGCGCCCGCGCCGGCGCACGCCGCGCCGCCGAGATCCTGGCGCTGCCCGCGCCCGCGCACGGCCCGGAGTGCGCGCCGCCCGGCCCCGGCCGCCTGGAGTTCCGCGGCGTCACCGCGCGCGGCGCGCTGGACGGCCTCGACCTCACCGTCCCCGGCGGCCGGGCCGTGGCCGTCGTCGGCCGCGCCGGCTCCGGCCTCGCCGCGCTCGCCGGGCGCCTCGCCGACCCCGACCGGGGCGAGGTCCTGCTGGACGGCGTGCCGCTCCCCCGCCTCAGCCGGGCCGCGCTGCGGCGCGAGATCGGCTACGCGTTCGCCCGGCCCGCGCTGTTCGGCGCGACGGTCGGGGACGCGCTCGCGTTCGGCCCGTCCCGCCCGCCGGACGCGTGGCTGCGCGAGTCCGCGCGGGCCGCGCGCGCCGACGGCTTCATCCGCCGCCTGCCCGCCGGCTACGCCACGCCCCTCGCGGACGCGCCGATGTCGGGCGGCGAGCTGCAGCGCATGGGCCTCGCCCGCGCGTTCGCGCACGCGGGCCGCGTCCTCGTCCTGGACGACGCCACCTCCAGCCTCGACACCGTCACCGAGATGGAGATCACCGACGCCGTCCTGACCCGCTTCGCCGGCCGCACCCGCCTGATCATCGCGCAGCGCGCGTCCACCGCCGCCCGCGCCGACCTGGTCGCCTGGCTGGACGACGGCCGCCTCCGCGCCCTGGCCCCGCACGCCGACCTCTGGCGCGACCCCGACTACCGCGCCGTCTTCACCGCCCCCGAGGAGTCGCGGTGAACGGCGGGCGGAAGGCGGCGCGGGTCCTGTGGAGGACGGTCGGGGAGGTGCTCCGGGCGCGGCGGCGGGCGGTGGCGCGGGCCTGCGCGTGGTCGGTGGTCGAGGTGGCGCCGACGGCGCTGTTCGGGCTGGCCGTCGGGCAGGCGGTCGACGCGTTCCGGACGGGCCGGACCCGCGACGCCCTGGCGTGGCTCGGCATGCTGGCGGCGGCAGCCTGCGCGGGCGCGGTCGGGAGCCGGCGGCTGTACCCGGCGCTGGCGGCGATCGTGGAGCCGTTCCGGGACGACCTAGTGCGGCGCGTCACGGCCGGGGCGCTGCACCGCTCGCTGCGAGGGCGGCCCGACACCGGGGCGGTGGCGCGGCTCACGCACCAGGTGGAGATCGTCCGGGACACGTTCGGCGGGCTGCTCGTCGTGGCGCGCGGGTTCGTGTTCTCGGCGGGCGCGGCGCTGCTCGGGCTGCTGGCGATGATGCCGGAGGTGGTGCTCCTGGTGCTGCCGCCGCTGGTGCTGGGGCTGGTCCTGTTCGGGGCGCTGTTCGGGGCGGCGGCCGTCCGGCAGCGGGCGCTCGTGGTCGGCGAGGAGGACATCGCCGAGCGGACGGCGGCGCTGGCCGAGGGGCTGCGGGACGCCGTGGCGTGCGGCGGCGAGGAGGCGCTGGAGGCGGAGCTCGGCGCGGCGGTGGAGGCGCAGGCGGCGGCCGGGCGCGCGGTGGCGCGGTTCGCGGCGCTGCGGGCGGTGTCCCTGGCGGTGAGCGGATGGCTGCCGCTGCTGCTCGTCCTGGCGGCGGCGCCGTGGCTGATGCGGCGCGGGGCCACGCCGGGGACGGTCATCGGCGCGCTGACGTACGTCCTGCACGGGCTCCAGCCCGCGCTGCGGACGCTCGTGCAGGGCATGGGCGGCAGCGGGCTGCGGCTGGCGGTGACGCTCGGGCGCATCCTGGAGACGAGCGCGCCCGAGGCGGTGGAGCCGCCGCGCGCCCCGGCCGTCGCCAGGGCGCCCGCGGTGGAGCTGCGCGGGGTGACGTTCGCCTACGGGCCCGGCGCGCGGCCGGTGATCGAGGGCCTCGACCTGGTCGTGCCGCAGGGCGACCACCTGGCGGTGGTGGGGCCGAGCGGGATCGGGAAGTCGACGCTGGCGGCGCTGATCGCGGGCCTCGCCGTGCCCGGCGAGGGCGAGGTGCTCGTGGCGGGGCGGCCGGCGGGCGATCCGGCCGGGCGGGTGCTGATCCCGCAGGAGGCGTACGTGTTCAGCGGCACCCTGCACGACAACCTCGCCTACTACGCGCCGGAGGCCGGGCCGGAGGAGGTCGGACGGGCGGTGGACGCGCTCGGCGCCGCGGGGCTCGTCCGGGACCTCGGCGGCCTCGGCGCGCGGCTGGAGCCGGGCGCGCTGGCGGAGGCGGACCGGCAGCTCGTCGCGCTGTGCCGGGCCTACCTCGCGCCGCAGCCGCTCGTCATCCTGGACGAGGCCGCCTCCCGGCTGGACGCCGCCGCCGAGGCACGGGCGGAGGAGGCGTTCGCGCGGCGCGGCGGCACACTGATCGTGATCGCCCATCGGATCAGTTCCGCCGTGCGCGCGCGCCGCGTCCTCGTCCTGGACGGGACCCGCCCGTACCTCGGCCGGCACGCCGACCTGCCCGCCGTGTGCCCGCTCTACCGGGACCTCATCGGGCGGTGGGAGGCGGGCTCACAGCCATCCGGCCTCCTCGGCGATCCGGATGGCCTGCACCCGGTTCTGGGCGCCGATCTTGCGGTTGATGCGGGACAGGTGGTTGCGGACGGTGCCGATCGTCAGGACGAGGTCCTCGGCGATCTGCGCGGCGGAGGCGCCGCGTGAGGCGAGCGCGAGCACCTCGATCTCGCGCTCGGTGAGCGGGCTCTGCGCGGAGCCCAGTTCGGTGAAGGCCATGTCGGGGTCGATGACGCGGGCGCCTCCCGCCGCCCGCCGGATCGCGTCCACCAGGTCGCCGGGCGAGGTGCTCTTCAGCACCAGGCCGGACGCGCGCGCCGCCACCGTGCGCCGCAGGTCGCCGGTGCGGCGGCGGCCGGCCAGCAGGACGGTGCTGCATTCGGGGACGGCCTCGCGGAGCGCGCGGGCCGCGGTGAAGCCGTCCAGTCCGGGGAGCCCGACGTCGATGAGGGCGACGTCGGGCCGCTGACTGCGCGCGGTGCGCAGGACCTGGTCGCCGCAGCCGATCGCGGCGACGACGTCGAGGTCCCTCACCCCTTCGAACATCGCGACCAGCCCGCCGCGGAGGAGGGGTGCCCCCTCGGCGAGAAGAATCCGAATCATTTTCGTCTCCATTGGCCAGCCACCCACAGTGGCCCTGGAAAACGTCATTACTGAACGCCATTCGAAGTCGCCGTGCGCGGAGGGGGCCGCGCGGGTAATCGGGGTATACGGACAGCGCGAAAAAGAGGTTCCATCGAGTCACCTTGACGGAAGGCGGCCAGGTTCTAACCGAGTGGAGTCAACACTATTCATGGCGTCATTGTAAAGAACCGGATAGAAGCGGATAGAGCATTCCACGGTGGTCTATTCCGCGAAATCTCCGGCGCACACCTGATCAGTGGAGGAAGTCGAACTCCACGCCGGCGCCGGCGGCGCGGGCCGCGCGGTAGGCCGACCAGCTCAGCGCGAGGTCCTGCCAGGGCAGCCCGACCGGCGCGTACACGGTGACCTCGCCGCGCCTCACCCGGCCGGGCACCTCGCCGCGCAGCAGGTCGCGGAGCGTCCCGGCGGCGTGCTTGACGTCGAGGCCCGCGCCGGCGAGCACGCCCATCTCGACCGCGAGCGGGACGTCGTCGACGACCACCCGGGCGCCCTCCAGCAGGTCGGCGCCCAGCTCGGCCTTGCCCGGCTCGTCCGCGCCGAGCGAGGTGAGGTGGGTGCCGCGCGCCACGTCGGCGGCGTGCAGGAGGGGGCGGCGCGCCCAGGTCGCCATGACGACGATCCCGGCGTCCCGGACGGCGTCGCGCGGGTCGGCGGCGACGCCCGCCGGCACGCCGAGCCGGGCGCCGTGCCGCTCGGCGAAGGCGGCGGCGCGGCCGGCGTCCAGGTCGCACACGGTGAGGCCGCTCACCTCCCGCAGCTCCGCCAGGCCGCGCATGACCAGCTCGGACTGCGCCCCCGCGCCGATGACCGCGACGGCGCCGGCGTCCGGGCGGGCCAGCGCGTGGGTGCCGAGCGCGGCGGCGAGGCCGGTGCGCCACGCGGTCACGGTGGCCGAGTCCAGCTGCGCCAGCAGCTCGCCCGTGCCGAGGTCGTGCAGGCAGACGACGCCGCGCAGCGCGGGACGGCTGCCGGGGAACTTGGCGTTGACCTTCACCGTGTAGGCGGGGATGTCCTGGACCAGGCCCGGCAGCAGCGCCGTCGCGGTGCCCTGGCCCGGCAGCTTCGCGACCGTCCGGTGCGCGGGCGTCCCGTCCGAGGCGGCGGTGAAGCCGCGGCGCAGCGCGTCGAGGCACGCGGCGGGGTCGAGCAGCGCTTCGAGGTCCGAACGGGTCAAAAGGAGCGTCACCGGACCATCTTCCCGTTCCCGACCCGGCGTGGCTACCCGGTGGGCACGTTGTAGGCCATGAGGGCCGCGGTGCCGCCGGTCACCCGCAGCTCGGTCACCGCGCAGTTGCGGACCTGCGGGAACACCGTGCGGTACGCGGACGGCGCGATGCCGAGCAGCCCGCACAGCGTCAGCCGCAGCAGCGTGTTGTGGGTGACCACGAGGACCCGCTCGCCCGAGTGCCGGGCGGCGATGCGGCGCAGCACCGCCGTCCCGCGCTCGACGGCCTTGCGCGGGTCCTCGGCTCCCGGGAACGCCCCGCGCACCGGGTCGGCGCGGAAGGCAGCCACCTCCGCCGGCGCCAGCTCGGCCAGGGTGCGGCCCTCGGCGGCGCCGAAGTCCACCTCGGCCAGGTCGCCGTCTATCGCGAGCGTCCGCCCGAGGGCGGCCGCCGCCGGGGCCGCCGTCGCCCGCGCCCGGCGCAGCGGCGAGGCCCACACGACGTCCACGCCGGCTCCGGCCGCCCACCGGCCGAGCCGCTCGGCCTGCTCCCGGCCCGTCTCGGTGAGCCCGACGTCGCTGACGCCCGCGTACCGGTTCTCCGCGTGCCACTCGGTCTCGCCGTGCCGGACGACGTACAAGGTGGTGCTCACGCTCTTCTCCCCCATGCTCTGCCCCATGTCCGCTACCCGTGCTCCCGTGCGTGGGCGGCCGCCTCGGAGGGTAGCCAGCCGCGGCGCTCCAGTTCGTCGACGAGCCGCCGGAACGGGACGGCGAAGCGCTCGGCCATGCCGGGGCGCGGCTCGACGACCGTGCGGATCCGCACCATCGACTCGGCGACCTCGGCCGGCGAGCGCCCCGGCTCGGTGCCGTAGGCGGCGAGGACCGCCATGCCGAGCGCGGCGTCGGCGTGCTCGGGGATCCGGGCCGGGCGGCCGAGGACGTCCGCGCGGAGCCGGCTCCAGTAGTCGCTGCGCACCGCACCGCCGGTGAAGGTCACCGGCCCCTCGACGGCGGCGCCGAGCCCGCGCACGTAGGCCAGCGCCAGCCGCTCGACCAGCGCGACGCCCTGGAGGAGGGCCGCGTGCCGGTCGCCCTCGTCGCGGGGCGTGCCGAGCATGAAGCCCTCCGCCTGCGGCGCGAGGAACGGGAACCGCTCGCCGGGTGATACCAGCGGGTAGGCGACCGCGCTCGACGGTTCGTGGCGGGCGGCCAGGGCGTCCAGCCGGGGCAGGTCCGCGACGCCCGCGAGGACGCCGCCGCCCACGCTGGACGCGCCGCCGGGCAGCCAGGCCCCGTCCGGCGCGCGGTGGCTGTACATGACCCCGGCCGGGTCGCGGACGGGCGCGTCCGACACGCCCTTGAGGACCAGGGTCGTGCCGAGCACCGAGTTCCACCGGCCGACCTGAAGCGCGCCCGAGCCGAGCTGCGCGGCGCACCCGTCGGTCATGCCCGCGACCACCGGCGTGCCCGCCGCCAGCCCGGTCTCCGCGGCGGCCCGCGCCCCGACCTCGCCGAGCACCGTCCCGGGCCGGACGACCTCGGGGAACAGGGCGGCGGGCAGCCCGAGCCGGTCGTGCAGGTCGCGCGGCCACCGCTCGCCGAGGAGGTCGTAGCCGGTCTTGAGCGCGTGGCTGGAGTCGGTGGCGACCGGCGCCCCGACCAGCCGGGAGGTGACCAGGTCGGCCTGGTGGGCGAGGCGGGCGCCGGCGAGGCCGCTGGGCCGCGTGCGCGCCAGCCAGAGCACCTTCGCCAGCGCCCAGGACGGCTGGATGCGGTGCCCGAGCCGCTCCCACAGCTCGGCGCCCGCCTCCTGCGCGCGGCGGGCCTCGGCGGACGCCCGCGCGTCGTCGTACATGAGCCCGCCGGTCAGCGGCCGCCCGTCCCGGTCGGTGAGGAGCACGGTGCCGGAGGTGGAGCACACCGCCACGCCCCGCACCGCCTCCGGGGGCCGGTCGCGCAGCGCCTCCCGGAGGGCGAGGGTGACGGCCGTCCACCAGTCGGCGGGCCGCTGCTCGTGCCGCGCGCCGTCGCGCCGCCCGGCGAGGGGGGCCGACCCGCGGCCCGCCACCCGGCCGTCGGCGGTGACGGCGAGCGCCCGCACCCCCTGGGTTCCGACGTCCACGCCGACCCACACCGGTCCGGACGCGCCAGTTCGCACAGCACTCCCCCTAGTTTTATCGTTCTGGGATGTTAACTTATAGCGCCAGAGCATCGTAACAACCCCTTGTTATCGCTCCAATGGGGCTACGGGGACACCGAGACGGGGTTGACGTGGCGGGTTCCGGTGCGACAAGCTCGATCGACCTGAGGTGATGGTTGTTAAGATCACGGACGTTGATATCGCCCGTGCGGGTGGCGGATCGCCGGTCCCCGGCGGGCGGCCGCGAGAGGATCGCAGCATGACGAAGGAGATCAGCGGCCGGCGCGGGCCGGACGCGCGCCGCCAGGCCATCGCCGACCATGTGCTGTCCGCGGGCTCGGTCACCGCCGGGGACCTGGCCGAGCGGTTCGGCGTGAGCCTCATGACGATCCACCGCGACCTCGACGACCTGGAGCGGCAGGGCATCGTCCGCAAGTACCGGGGCGGCGTCACCGCGCAGCCCTCCGGCGTGTTCGAGAGCAACGTCGCCTACCGCATGAAGTCGATGCGGCCCGCCAAGGACGCCATCGCCGCCAAGGCCGCCGAACTGGTGGAGCCCGGCATGGCGGTGATGCTCGACGACTCCACCACCACCCTGGCGCTGGCCCGCCGCCTGGGCGGCATCACCCCGCTGACGGTGGTCACCAACTTCCTGGAGACCACCAACCTGCTGGCCCGCGAGCGCGGCATCCGGCTGATGGCGCTCGGCGGGGAGTACGACTCGCTGCACGACTCCTTCCTCGGCGTCCCCTGCGTGGACGCCGTGACCTCGCTCCACGTCGACCTGTGCTTCGTGTCGACCTCCGCCGTCTCCGGCGGGTTCGCCTACCACCAGGAGCAGCACATCGTGTCGGTCAAGCGGGCCATGCTCGACGCCGCCGCGCGCAACGTGCTGCTCGTCGACCACTCCAAGCTCGGCCGCGTCGCGCTGCACCGGGTGGCGCCGCTGTCGGCGTTCGAGCGCGTCATCGTCGACGACGGCGCGAGCGGCGAGGTCCTGCGCGACCTGGACGAGCACAAGGTCGCCTACGAGGTGGCCGCCACCTGACCGCCCGGGCCCCGTGCCCGCACGCCCGAGACCCCCGACGGGAGACGCCCCCCATGAGAGTGACGCGATGAGAGTCCTTGCCGCGGGAGACCGCTTCGTCCTGCCGGACCTGCTGGCCGGCGCGCTGGACGCCGAGCTCGGCGGGGCCGCCGAGGTCCGCCGGCTGGAACTGCCGTGGCCGGAGGTGCCGTTCGGCCCGGTGGCCGAGGTGGACGAGGCGTCCGGCGACGAGGACACCATGATCGGCGCGCTGGCCGGCATGGAGGCGTGCGTCACCCAGATGGCCCCCGTCACCGCCAAGGTCCTCGGCAACGCCCCCGGCCTGCGCCTCGTGGCCGTCGCGCGGGGCGGGCCCGTCAACGTCGACCTGGAGGCGGCGACCGCGCACGGCGTGCGGGTCTGCTACGCGCCGGGCCGCAACGCGACCGCGACCGCCGAGTACACCGTCGGGCTGATGCTCTCCGTGCTGCGCCGCATCCCCGAGACCCACGCCGCGCTGGCGGGACGCCGCGAGTGGGGCGGGCGCTACTACACCTACGAGGCGACCGGCCTGGAGCTGGAGGGGACGCCCGTCGGGCTGGTCGGCGGCGGCGCCGTCGGCGGCCGGGTGGCCCGCATCCTGGAGGGCTTCGGCGCCGACGTCCAGATCTACGACCCGTACCTGCCGGGCGGCGCCGACATGAGCGGCGTTCCCCGAGGGGGGCCGACACCCCACACCCCCCGGAGCGGCTTCGCCGCGAGTCTGGACGACCTGCTGCGCCGCTCCCGCGTCGTCTCCCTGCACGCGCGTCTCACGCCGGAGAACCGCGGCATGATCGGCGCCCGCGAGCTGGCGCTGATGCCGCCCGGCTCGGTGCTGGTGAACTGCGCCCGGGGCCCGCTGGTGGACGAGGACGCGCTGTGCGACGCGCTGGAGTCGGGCCACCTGATGGGCGCCGGCCTGGACACCTTCGCCGTCGAGCCCCCGCCCGCCGGCTCGCGCCTGTTCGGGCTGCCGGGCGTCGTGATGACCCCGCACCTGGGCGGCGCGTCCCGCGCGGTGGCCGAGCGGGCGGCCCGCATCGTCGCCGCCGAGGTCGGCCGCCTGCACCGGGGCGAACCGCTGGCGCACTGCCTCAACCCGGGCTGACCCGGCCCCGCCGGGGAGCGGTCCCCGCTCCGAGCAGACGAGGAGGTCGACGATGTACGTCGGGATCGACGTCGGCACGTCCGTGGTGAAGGCCGCGGCGTTCGACGAGGACGGCCGCGCCCTGGCCGTCGAGTCGCGCCCGGCCCGCACGCTGCGCGGCGACGCCCGGGTCGAGCAGGACACCGAGGAGGTCGTCGCGGCCGCCCTGGAGGTGCTCGGCGCGCTCACCGCGCGCCGGCGGCCGCGGACCGCCGGCGTGACCGGCCAGGGCGACGGCGTGTGGCTGGTCGACGGGCGGGCCCGGCCCGTCCGCCCCGCGATCTCCTGGATGGACGGCCGCGCCGCCGCGATCGTCACCGAGTGGACGGCGAGCGGCGTCGCGGCGGAGGTCTTCGCGCGCACCGGCAACGCGCTGTTCCCCGGCTGCCCGGCGCCGCTGCTCGCCTGGCTGGACCGGCACGAGCCCGCCGCGCTCGACGCCGCCGCGACCGCGGCCTACTGCAAGGACGTCGTGTTCCAGCGGCTCACCGGGGTGCGCGCCACCGACGCGAGCGACGCCTCGGTGCCGTTCCTCGATCCCCGCAGGCGCGACTACGATCCCGGCGCCCTCGCGGCCTGCGGGCTGTCGCACCGGGCGGACCTGCTCGCGCCGGTCGCCGCGCCGCTGCCGCGGGGCGTCCCCCTCGACGGGGTCCCGCTGCCGGCCGGCACGCCGGTCACGTCCGGCCCCTTCGACGTGCCCGCCTGCGCCCTCGGGGCGGGGGTGACCGAGCCCGGCGACGGGCTGCTGATCATCGGGACGACGCTGGCCTGCCTGGCCGTCGTGGACGAGCCCGCGCTGGACGGGCCGCCGACCGGGTTCCACTTCGCCACCGGGCACCCGGACCGGTGGCTGCGCGGCATGCCCGCGATGGTCGGCACGGCGGCGCTGGAATGGGTGCTGGCGCGGGTGGGCGCGTCCCACCGCGACCTGGACGCGCTGCTGGCCGCCTCGCCCCCGGGGGCGCGCGGCGTGCGGGTGCTGCCGTTCTTCTCCCCCTCGGGGGAGCGCGCGCCGTTCGTCGAGCCGGCGGCGCGGGCGGAGATCACCGGCGTGAGCCTGGAGACCACCACCGCCGACCTGGTGCGGGCGACCTGCGAGGGCATCGCCTACGCGGCGCGGCACTGCCTGGACGCCGCCGGGCTGCGCGGCGCCCTCTCGGTGGCGGGCGGCGGCACCCGCAGCGCGCGCTGGCTGGAGCTGTTCGCCGACGTCCTCGGCCGCCCGCTGCGGGTCGCCGCCGAGGAGGCCGGGGCCCGGGGCGCGGTGCTCGCGGGCGGCCACGGGCTGGACGCGGCGGCGTGGACGCGCCCCGCGTCGGTGCGCGACCCGGACGCGGCGCGGGCCGCCTTCCACGACGCGGAGTACCGGGACTACCTGGCGCGCGTGGAGACCGCCCGCGAGCGCTGGCGCGCCGGTTTATAACACTCGTTCACGTTGTTATCGCACCCTGATCTACCGCGCTCACGCGCGGGCGCACCTGCCTGAACATCCCCTGTCGCAGGCGGTGTGACCGTGGCAGATGCCGGAAACACCGGGATGCGCCAATGTGATCTACCTGACATCTTGACACCCAATCTCGGTATCTCTACGCTCCATCTCACATCGATAAGTGTTAAAACCGCATGACAACGAAACGAACGGAGGCGGAGGCATGAGCGGCGACCGCACCGCGGCACTGGCGCCCTACGGCCTTCGCTGCGCGCACCTGACCGAGCCGCTGGGCATCGACGAGCCCGCCCCGCTGCTGGCGTGGCGGCTCTCCTCCCCCCGGCGCGGCGACGCGCAGGCCCGGTACCGGGTGCGCGTCTGGGCCGTCCCCACCGGCGCCCCCGAGGCCGAGGCCGGGACGCAGGTCTGGGACACCGGCGAGGTCGCCGACCCGGACGCGGTGTCCGTCCGCTACGCGGGCGCGCCGCTGCGCCCCCGCACCCGCTACCGCTGGGAGGTCGCCGTCACCGCCGGGGACGGCGCGACCGCCGCCGCGGCCTCCTGGTTCGAGACCGGGCTGCTCGGCCCCGCGGCGTGGCGGGCGTCCTGGATCACCCACGACACCGGCGACCTCGACGTGGTGGACGCGCCCGAAGAGGGCGAGCTGGCCCTCGCCGACCACGGCCTGCAGCCCGCGATCCGGCTGCGGCGCGCGTTCCACGCCGACGCCGCGCCCGTCCGCGCGCGCCTGTACGTCACCGCCCGCGGCCTGTACGAGATGCGGCTGAACGGCCGCCGCGCCGGCGACGCCGAACTCGCGCCCGGCTGGACCGACTACCGCGACCGCGTCGACTACCAGGTCCACGACGTGACCGCGCTCGTCGCCGCCGGCGAGAACGTGCTCGCCTGCACGCTCGCCGACGGCTGGTGGAGCGGCTTCGTCGGCTTCGACCCGCGCCGCCTCGGCGCCCACTATGGAGCGTTCCCGGAGCTGCTGGCGGAGCTGCACCTCGACCACGCCGACGGCCGCCACGAGGTCATCGCCACCGGCGGGGACTGGCTCACCCGCCGCTCCCCCGTCCGGTACGCCGACCTGCTGAAGGGCGAGTGCCACGACCTGCGCCGCGAGACCCCCGGCTGGGACCGGCCCGCGTTCGGCGGCGCCGGCGGCTGGCGGCCCGCGCAGGTCACCGGCGCCGACCACGGCCTGCTCACCGCGTCGGTGGCGCCGCCGGTCCGCGCCGTGGAGGAACTGCCCGCCCGCACCGTCACCCGCACCGGCGGCGACCGGCACCTGGTGGACTTCGGCCAGAACTTCGCCGGCCGCGTCCGCCTGCGCGCCCGTGGCCTGACACCGGGCGCGCGCGTGGTGGTCCGGCACGCCGAGGCCCTGGACGGCGACGGCGCCCTCTACACCGACAACCTGCGCACCGCCGACGCGACGGACGTGCTCATCGCGGGCGACGACGCCGAGGCGGTGTTCGAGCCGCGCTTCACCTACCACGGGTTCCGCTACGCGGAGGTCACGGGCCTCGCCGAGCTGGACGCCGCCGACATCACCGGCGTCGTCCTGCACAACGACACCCCGTGGACGGGCGAGTTCGCCTGCTCCGACCCGGACGTCGAGCGCCTCTACCGGGCCATCCGCTGGGGGCAGCGCTCCAACTTCGTCAGCGTCCCCACCGACTGCCCGCAGCGCGACGAGCGGCTCGGCTGGCTCGCCGACGCGCAGGTGTTCCTGCCGACCGCCTGCCTCAACGCCGACGTCGCCGCCTTCTTCGACGGCTGGCTGCGGGAGGTCCGCGGCGCCCAGTCGCCCGGCGGCGCGTTCACGAACGTGGCGCCGCGCCTCGCCGGCGTCGCCGACGAGGGCGCGCCCGGCTGGGGCGACGCCGGGGTGATCGTCCCCTGGCACCTGTACCGCGTGTACGGGGACGAGCGCTTCCTGGAGAGCAACCTCGACGCCATGTGCGCCTGGGTCGACCACGTCCACCGGCACAACCCCGACCTGGTGTGGCGGTACCGCGTCGGGCCGCACTTCGCCGACTGGCTCGCCCCCGAGCCGACGCCGCGCGAGGTCGTCGCCACCGCCTACTTCGCCCGCAGCGCCGACCTCACCGCCCGCGCCGCCGAGGTCCTCGGCCGGCGCGACGCCGCGGAGCGGTACGGCGCGCTCGCGGCACGCGTCCGCACGGCGTTCGCCGAGCACTTCGTCGCGCCGGACGGCCGGGTCTCCGGCGACACCCAGACCGGCTACCTGCTCGCCCTGGCGTTCGGGCTGCTGCCGGACGGCCTCGTCCGGCCCGCCGCCGACCGGCTCGCCGAACTGGTCGAGGCGGCGGGGCCCGGCACCACCACCGGCTTCCTCGGCGTGGGGCTGCTCGCCCCGGTGCTGGACGAGTGCGGGCGGCCCGACCTCGCGCACGCGCTGCTGCGCAGGACCGACCCGCCGTCCTGGCTGCACCCGCTGCGGCACGGCGCGACCACGATCTGGGAGCGCTGGGACGGCTACACCGAGGAGCGCGGCTTCCAGGCCGCGGCGATGAACTCCTTCAACCACTACGCGCTCGGCTCGATCGGCGAATGGCTCTACCAGGGCGTCGCCGGGCTGGGCCAGGCGGCCGGCTCCGCCGGCTACCGCGAGCTGCTGGTCCGCCCCCGGCCCGGCGGGCTGGACTGGGCGCGCGCCGCCTACGAGTCGGTGCGCGGCACCGTCCGGACCGCGTGGTCGCGGGCGGACGGCGAACTGCGGCTGGAGGTCGGCGTGCCGCCGGGGGCCACCGCGATCGTGCACGTGCCCGCCGGCGATCCCGGCGGCGTGCGCGAGAGCGGGGTCCCGGTGGCCGACGCCGCCGGGATCGACGTCCTCGGCGCCGAGCACGGAACGCTCCGCTGCCGGGTGTCCTCGGGGGACTACCGCTTCACCGCGCCGGATCCGGGGGCCGCGCTCACACCGGCGGCCCCGGCCGCGCACAGCCATCGCGGCGCAGGGCCGCGATTCGAGGAGGACTCATGACATCGTCTACGGGGCTCAGCCGCCGCGGCTTCCTGGGGCTGACCGGCGGCGTCGCCGCCATGGGAGCGCTGGCGGCCTGCGGCGGGACGTCCGGTTCGGGCGGCGGCGGCGGTTCGCTGCGGCTGGTCGGGGTCGCCGACCAGCAGAAGCCGCTCGACCTGCTGATCAAGGAGTACACCAAGAGCAAGTTCAACGCGTCCTACGCGCCCACCGACCAGGTGCAGACCTCGGTGCGCACGCAGCTCGGCGCGGGCAACGCCCCCGACGTGCACGTGGTGTACCCGGGCAACGGCTCGGCGATGAGCATGGCGCAGATCTCCCAGGCGGGCCTGCTCGCCGACCTGAGCGACCAGGCGTGGGCGAAGCGGATCCCGGCCGGGCTGAAGCCGGCGTTCCAGAACGGCGGCAAGACCTACATCTACTCCGCCGGGTCCAGCGTCATCGGCGCCGTCTACAACAAGAAGGTCTTCCAGGAGGCCGGGGTCGAGCCGCCCACCACGTGGTCGGGGTTCCTGGAGGTCTGCGAGAAGATCAAGAAGAAGGGCAAGGTGCCGATCGCGCTGGGCGCGCAGACCCAGTGGGTCACCCAGCTGATCACCTACGCGCTCGTCCCGTCCACGGTCTACGCCAAGAACCCGAAGTTCGACGAGCAGATGCAGGCGGGGTCGGCGAGCTTCGCCGGCTCGGGCTGGGCGGACGCCTTCGAGATGTACCTGGAGCTGCAGAAGCGCGGGTACTTCAACGACAACCCGAACGGCACGACGTTCGAGCAGCAGACCGCGATGGTCGCCACCGGCAAGGCCGCGATGGCGATCCAGGTGTCGGCCGTGCTGCCCGACTTCCGCAAGTCCGCCGCCGACCCCGCCGACCTCGGCATGTTCCCGGTGCCCGGGGCCGACGACGCGGGCCAGGTGTGGATCCCGGCGGGCGTCGTCGTCGGCCTCGGGGTCAGCGCGCGCGGCAAGAACGTGGACGACGCCAAGGCGTTCATCGAGTTCCTCGGCGAGCAGCGGAACATGAACCGGTGGGCGGAGACCGTCGCCTGCGTGCCGCTCAGCCGTGACTCCACGTCCAAGATCGACCCGGTGCTGGAGCCGTTCCTGCCGTTCATCGACGGCAACAAGGCCGTGCCGTTCATGGACCAGGCGTGGCCGAACGCCGAGGTCCAGCCCGCCCACTTCGCGGTGGTCCAGGAGCTGCTGGGCGGCAAGACGTCGGTGAACGCGGCGCTGAAGAAGCTGGACGAGACCTACCGGAAGAACTGACCCGTGACCTCGACCACTCGCCCCGCCCCGGTGAAGTCCGCCGCGCCGCCGGGCGCGCCGGGCCGCCGCCGGCGGCGGGGCGCCCGCTTCCTGTCCCCGCCGTGGTGGTTCGCGGCGCCCGCCCTCGCCGTCTACGCGCTGGTGGTGCTCTACCCGAGCATCAGCGGCGTCGTGTACGCCTTCACCGACTGGAACGGCCTCGGCGAGCGCGGCTTCAACGGGCTGGACAACTTCACCCGGCTGTTCCGCGACGAGGCCGCGCGCGGCTCCCTGGTCAACACGCTGCTGCTGACCGTGGCGATCGTGTTCGTCCAGAACGGGATCGGGCTGCTGCTGGCGCTCGGCGTGCACGCCAAGATCAAGTCGCGGACCGTGCTGCGCGTGGTGTTCTTCGCCCCGGCCGTGGTCAGCCCGGTGATGGTCGCGTTCCTGTGGAAGTACATCTACAACCCGGCGCCCGGCGCGGGGCTGAACGGCGTCCTCGGCGCGGTCGGCCTCGGCGCGCTGCGGCAGGACTGGCTGGGCGACCCGTCGCTGGCGCTGTGGTCGGTCGCGGGCATGGTGATCTGGCAGTTCGCCGGGTACTCCATGGTGATCTTCCTGGCCGGGCTGGAGGGCGTGCCCGCCGAGCTGCACGAGGCCGCGATGATCGACGGCGCCGGCCGCTTCCAGCGGTTCCGGAACGTGACGTGGCCGATGCTGGCGCCCGCCGTCACGATCAACCTGATGCTGTCGACGATCGGCGGCCTCAAGCTGTTCGACCAGGTCTACGCCGCCACCAGCGGAGGGCCGGGGCACGCCAGCGAGACGCTGTCGACCGTCCTGTACAAGCAGGCGTTCGTCTTCGGCAACTACGGCTACAGCACCTCGATCGCGCTGGTGCTGGCGCTGTTCGTCGCGGCGGTGTCGATGGTGCAGATCCACTACCTGAGGGGCCGGGAGGTGAGCGCGTGAACGTGCGGTACGGGCTGCGGACGTTCGGGCTGGAACTGGTGATGATCGCGGTCGCCGTCGCCTTCCTGTTCCCCGTGTACGCCCTCGTCACGCTGTCGCTCAAGGACCAGCGGGCGGTCGCCGAGTCGCCGCTGGCCCTGCCGTCGGACCCGGCGCTGGACAACTACTCCGCGGCCTGGACGCGCGCGGAGCTCGGCCCGGCGCTGTTCAACAGCACGGTGATCACGGTGGTGAGCCTGCTTGCGCTGATCGCGATCGGCTCGTTCGCCGCGTACTTCCTGTCGCGGCAGGCGTCCCGGCTGGGCTACGGCCTGTACGTGCTGTTCCTGCTCGGCATCGTGCTGCCGTTCCAGCTCGGCATGATCCCGCTGTTCAAGCTGGTGGACGGGGCCGGGCTGCTCGGCTCCTACCCGGCGATGATCATCTTCTACACCGGGATCCAGCTGCCCTTCACGATCTTCCTCTACACGGGGTTCATCCGGGCGCTGCCGGCCGACTACGCGCACGCCGCGCTGATCGACGGCGCGGGCCACGTCAAGGCGTTCACCCGGGTGGTGTTCCCGCTGCTGCGGCCGATCACCGGCACCGTGCTGATCCTCAACGCGGTGTTCATCTGGAACGACTTCTTCACGCCGCTGCTGTACCTCGGCGGCTCGACCCGCGAGACGGTCCCGGTGAAGATCTTCTCCTTCGTCGGCCAGTACGTCTCGGACAACGGGCTCGTGTTCGCCGGGCTGGTGCTGGCCTCGCTGCCGATCCTGGCGGTGTTCCTGGTGCTGCAGCGCTACGTCATCAAGGGCTTCGCAAGCGGGCTGAAGGGATGAGTCGGTGATTCCGGAGCGGCTCCGGGCGGTGCTGGACGCGCCGCCCCGCGCGTACTCCCCCGCGCCCATCTGGTGGTGGAGCGGCGAGCGGCTCGACCGGCGGCGGCTGCGCGACCAGCTGGAGCGCTTCGCCGCGGGCGGCGTGCACAACCTGGTGATCCTCAACCTGGCGCCGTCCGGCCCGATGTTCGGCTCCGACGCCGACGACCCGGCGTTCTTCACCGACGCCTGGTGGGAGCTGCTCGACGGGGTGTGCGAGGACGCCGCCCGGCTCGGGACGTCGCTGTGGTTCTACGACCAGCTCGGCTTCTCCGGCGCCGACCTCCAGGCGCGGCTGGTGCGCGACGTCCCCGGGTTCGCCGGGCAGTGGCTGGAGCCGGACGGGAGCACGTCGGCGCGCGGCTTCGACTACCTGTCGGCGGCGGCGTGCGCGGAGCTGCTCGACCGCGTCCACGGCGAGTTCGAGCGGCGGCTCGGGCACCGCTTCGGCAGCGTGATCGCCGGGTCCTTCCAGGACGAGCTGCCCGCGCTGCCGACCTGGACGGAGGGGTTCGCGGCGGAGTTCGCCGCCCGCCGCGGCTACGACCCGACCCCGCACCTGCCGGCCCTGTGGAAGGACGGGGGCGGCGCGGAGGCGGGCGAGGTGCGCCGCGACTACCACCTCACCCGCGCGGAACTGGCCGAGGAGGCGTTCTTCCGGCCGCTGGCCGAATGGCACGAGCGGCACGGGCTGCTGCACGGCTGCGACCAGCAGGACCCGGCCCGCGCCGGTCACCCGGTGGACGGCGTGCGCCTGTACGCCGACTACGCCCGCACCCACCGCTGGTTCGGCGCGCCCGGCTCCGACCACCACGGCGACGCCCGGATCCACGCGTCCTTGGCCCACCTGTACGGCCGGGACCGGGTGTGGATCGAGGCGTTCCACTCCAGCGGGTGGGGCGGGACGCTGGAGGAGACCTTCGACTGGCTGCTGCCGTGGCTGCGCGCCGGCGCGACCCTCTACAACCCGCACGCGGTCTACTACTCGACCAAGGCGGGCTGGTGGGAGTGGGCGCCGCCCTCGACCGACTGGCGGCAGCCCTACTGGCCGCACCACCGGGTCTTCGCCGACGCGGTCGCGCGGCTGTGCGCGGCCCTGTCGCTCGGTCGGCATGTCTGCGACACGGCCGTGCTGTTCCCGACCGCGACCGCCCAGGCGGGCACGCGGCTGGACGGCGTGGACGCCTCCGCCGCCCTCGCCCAGGAGACGTACCGGGCGCTGACCGGCGACATGGCGTGGTTCCAGATGGTGCCCGGCGCCCTCGACCGGCTCCGCGTGGACGCCGACGTCATCGACGACGGCTCCGTCCAGCGCGCCGCGGTCGCGGACGGCCGGCTGAACGTCGCGGACGAGTCCTACGGGACGGTCCTGCTTCCCGCCTGCACTGTCCTGGAAGGGGAGACGGCCCGGCGGCTGGTCGCGCTGATCGAGGCGGGCGGCCGGGTGGTGGCCGTCGGCCCGCCGCCCCGGCACGGCGTCGGCGACCCGGGCGCCGGCGAGGCCGTCGCCCGGCTGGCCGGACTCCTGGAGACGGTGCCGGACGCCGCCGCGCTCGGCCCGGTGCTGGAGTCGGCGCGGCGGGTCGAGGCGCCGGTTCCGGCCCTGGTCCGCGAGGTGGACGGCGCGACGGTGGTGTTCGTGACGGCGGCCGAGTCGATGGCGTCGCGCGTGTCGGTCGGCCGCCCCGACGAGCGCGGCATCGACCTCGGCTGGCTGGACGTGACCTACGACTTCGACCCCGGCCGCTACCACCGCGACATGCCGGTCCGGGTCCGCGGTGTGACGGGCCCGGCGTACCTGGTGAGCCCGTTCGGCGGCCCGCCCCGGGAACTGCCCGCGACCACGGCGGGCCCGGACACGGAGGTCGTCGTGCCGTTCGACGACGGCCCCGCCGCGCTGCTGGTGTTCCCCGGCACGGGCTCCGGCATGGACACGGCCCGTCCGGAGGAGGCGGCGGCGCCCGTCCCGCGCCGCCCCGCGACCGAACTCGACCTCGGCTCCACCTGGGACCTGGAACTGGTGCCGACGCTCGACAACACCTGGGGCGACTTCGCCCGCCCCGCCGGTGAGATGGCGCCGGTGGAGCGCTGGCAGCTCTGGCACCGGGCGGACGACGACCTTGAGTGGACCCCGGTCTACGCGACGTTCGGCCCGCACGGGCGCTGGTCCGCCGGGGGCGAGTGGCAGCCCGTCGTCTACTCCGACACCTGCGGCATCCGCAAGGACCCCGTCCACCGGCAGGTGCTCGGCCCGAAGGGGCACGTGCCCGAGGAGTTCCTCGACTTCGGCGACGTCGCGGCCGGTCAGGCGGTGGTTCTGCGCACCCGCGTGACCGTGCCCGCTCCCGGCGGCTTCCCCGTTCTCGGCTTCGCCGCCGCCAAGACGCTCCTGGTGGACGGAACCGAGGTCGCGCTCGACGACCGCGGCTACCTCGCGGTGGCCGGGGAGCCGCTCTCACCGGGCGGGCACCTGCTGGAGATCCGCCTGGTCCCCGACGAGGACGTGCGGCTGCGCGGGCACGTGTCCGTCGCGACCGACCCGGCGCGCTGCGTCCGGCCCGAGTGGATCACCGCGGGCGGGGCCCCGCGCCCCGGCGCGCACGTCGCCTTCACCGCCGGGCTGCCGGACGGCACCGGCCCGTCCGTCCTGCAGGTGGCGTCCGCGTCCCCGTGCCGCGTGCTGCTCGACGGGGCGGAGATCGGCCGGCAGGGCGGTTTCGACCCCTACGCCGAACAGGCGGCGCCCCGCGTCGGCCGCTACGACCTGCCGGACGCGCCCGGCGCCCGCCTCACCCTCGTCCTCACCGAGGGCGCGAGCGCGGCGGCGGTGCTGGTGGACGGCCCGGTCGTGTCCGGCGCGGGCTGGACCGCGACCCGCGACGACGCCGCGGCGCCCGTCGTGCCCCGGCGGGCGCAGACCGGCGACCCTGCCGCCCTCCACCTGCGGCGCCGCCCGCACCCGCTGCCCGGCGCGCACTGGCTGGAGGACGCCCCGGGCGACGGCGCCGTCCTGCCCGCGGCCTTCGCCGACCCCGGCGCCCCGCCCGGGGCCGAGCGGCTGCGCTTCGCGGTGCCGCCGGGTGCGGCGCGGATGCGCTTCACCGCGCGGGCCGAGGTCACCGCCGTCCTCCTCGACGGCGTCCCGCTCCCCGCCGCGCACGACGGCGCCGGGCGCTTCGACCTCGAACTCCCCGGCGGCGCGCGGCCGGCCGCGACCGCCGAACTGCGGCTGCGGACCCGTCCGGAGCACCGCGGGGGCGCGGCGCTCGCGGGGCCGGTCGCGTTCACCGCCGGCGCGGGCACGATCGAGCTCGGCGACTGGGAGGACGCGGGGCTCGCCGGATACAGCGGCGGCGTCCGCTACCGGCGCGTCCTGGACCTGCCGGCGGCTCCCGGCGCGGCCGAACTCGACCTCGGCCGCGTCCGCGGCACCGCCGAGGTGGCGGTGAACGGGCGCCCGGCGGGCGTGCGGATCTGCTCCCCGTACGCCTTCGACCTCGGCCCCGCCCTGCGCGCCGGCCGCAACGAGATCGAGGTCACCGTCTACGGCACCCTCGCCCCCCACCTCGACGACACGAGCCCCACCCACTTCGTCTTCGCGGGCCAGCGGACCTCCGGCCTGCTCGGCCCGGTCGTCCTCAGGACCTTCCCGGAGCGGCCCGCCCGCTAGGGGCGCCACTGGCGCTGCGCCGCCAGGGCGTCCCAGTCGTTGAGCCAGTCGCGGCCCTGCTCGTCGACGAACGAGCCGGGCGGCGGGGTGATGCCGTGCTCGCGCAGCCACGCGCCGGGGCGCCGCATCGCGGGGCGCATCCGGCCGTCGCTCGGCATGAGCTGCGGCTGGATCGGCGCGGGCATCGGCGGGGTGCGCGGCTCGGCGGCGGTGTCGGCGGCGTCCCGCTCCTCGGCCATCCCGATGGGGCCCTCGCGGCGCGCGTTGAAGAACTGGTGCACCGCCGGGTGCGTGCTCGACAGCACCATCTCACGCGGCCCGAACATGACCAGGCCGCGGCGGAACAGCAGGCCGAGGTTGTCCGGCAGGACGCGGGCGGTGCCGATGTCGTGGGTGACGATGAGGAAGGTGGCGCCGAGCTCGGTGTTGAGGTCGACGAACAGCTGGTTGAGGTAGGCGGTGCGGACGGGGTCGAGGCCGGAGTCCGGCTCGTCGGCCAGGATGATCTGCGGGTCCAGGACGAGGGCGCGGGCGAGCCCGGCCCGCTTCTTCATCCCGCCGGAGATCTCGCCGGGCAGCTTGTCCTCCGACCCGCTGAGGCCCACCATGTCCATCTTCTCCAGCACGATGCGCCGGATCTCCGACTCGCCCTTCTTGGTGTGCTCGCGCAGCGGAAAGGCGATGTTGTCGTAGATGTTCATGGAGCCGAACAGGGCGCCGTCCTGGAACAGCACGCCGAACTGGCGGCGCATCTCGTAGAGCTCGTGCTCGCGCAGCCGCGGGACGTCGCCGCCGCCGACGTAGACGTGGCCGCGGTCGGGGCGCAGCAGCCCGACGAGGTTCTTCAGGAACACCGACTTGCCGGTGCCGGACGGCCCGAGCAGCGCGGAGATCTCGCCCGCCGGGATCGTGAGCGACACGTCCTCCCAGATGACCTGCCGCCCGAACGACTTCCGCAGCCCTTCCACCCGGATCTCGACACCCATGGGGCACTCCCGTGCCGGGGAACCGGGGGGCGGGGGGATCCGCGTCGTCGGCCCGATCCCCCGTCCTCCCGACTGTACGTGCGGAACGCCGCGCCGGGGAGGCCCAGTGGCCGCCCGGCCCATCCCGAAACATAATCGCGTTCGGTTTCCCGGGGTGCGGGCGGACGCGGCCCGACTGACCACGCGCACGCCCCCAGGGTGACAACGCGCGCGGTCGTAATTAGTCACCTTCTGCGTCTTTCGTCCGCCTTGCCGGTCTTACACCATGTCCAAGACCTCCGGCGCACCACAAGGGTGCGCCAATCCCCCCGCTGGAGGCACAAGTGAACAACCGTCACAGGCGCGTCGCCGCCGCCGCCGTCACCACGGCCGCGGCCGGTCTCGTGGCCGCCACCCTCGCGGCCGCTCCCGCCGCGTCCGCCAGCCCCGCCGCGCCCGCAGCTCCCGCGGCGCCCGGCACGCTGGCCACCTCGCTCGCGCACCAGCTCGGCTCCCAGTCCGCCGGCTCCTACCTCAAGGGCGGACAGCTGGTCGTCACGGTCACCGGCGCGCAGGCCGCGCAGGCGGTCCGCGCCGCCGGCGCGGTGCCGCAGACCGTGTCGCGCAGCGGCGCCGACCTCGACAAGGTCATGGCGGCGCTGAAGCGCGAGGCGACCGTCCCGGGCACCGCCTGGGCCGTCGACCCGGCGTCCAACCAGGTCGTGCTCAGCATGGACAGCACGGTCACGGGCGCCAAGCTCACCAAGGTGAAGGCCGCCGCCGCCAAGCAGGGCGCGGCCGTCCGCACCGAGCGGGTCGCCGGGAAGTTCCAGAAGTTCACCCGCGGCGGCGAGGCCATCTACACCGGCGGCGCGCGCTGCTCGCTGGGCTTCAACGTCCGGTCCGGCAGCACGTACTACTTCGTGACCGCCGGGCACTGCACCAACATCGGCACGACCTGGACCGACAGCTCGGGCCGGACGCTGGGCCGCACCGTGGCCAGCAGCTTCCCCGGCAACGACTACGGGGTCGTGCAGTACAGCTCGACGCCCACCGACACGCAGGGCAGCGTCAGCCTGTACGGGTCCGGCACTCGCGACATCACGAGCGCCGGGAACGCCGCGGTCGGGCAGACCGTGTACCGCAGCGGCAGCACCACCGGCCTGCACAACGGCCGGGTCACCGCGCTCAACCAGACGGTGAACTACCAGGAGGGCAGCGTCAGCGGCCTCATCCGGACCACCGTGTGCGCCGAGCCCGGCGACAGCGGCGGCTCCCTGTTCGCCGGGTCCACCGCGCTCGGCCTGACCTCCGGCGGCAGCGGCAACTGCTCCTCCGGCGGGACGACCTTCTTCCAGCCGGTCACCGAGCCGCTCAGCCGCTACGGCCTGAGCGTCTACTGATGCCGCCGCTCCCCGAGCGGACGGCACCGTGAAAGGGCGGGCCGTCCCCACCCGGACTCCGTGGGGGCGGCCCGTCCGCCGTGCCGGGGGTCAGCCGGCGGGCACCTCCAGGGTGCGCAGCACCTCGGCGATGACCTCCGACTGCTGATCGGCGAGGTAGAAGTGGCCGCCGGGCAGCACCTTCAGCGCGAACCGCCCGTCGGTGGCCCGCGCCCAGCCCCGCGCCTGCTCCGGCGACACGTGCGCGTCGGAGTCCCCGACGATCGCCGTGATCGGGACCGTGAGCCGCGTCCCCGCCCGGTGCGCGTAGTCCTCGATCAGCGCGAAGTCGTTGCGCACGTACGGCAGGACGAGCTCGCGCAGCTCCGGCTCCCGCAACGCCTCCGCGTCGGTGCCGCCCAGCTCGACCATCTCGGCGACCACGCCGTCGTCGTCGAGGTCGGAGACGCGGCGGTCGCCGCCGCGGTCGTCCGGCGGCCGCGTCCCGGACGCGAACAGGTGCACCGGGGCGCTGCCGCGCTCCTGCAGCAGCCGCGCCACCTCGTAGGCGAGGACGGCGCCCATGCTGTGCCCGAACAGCGCGGCGGGACGGTCCATCAGCGGCGCCATCGCGCCGGCGATCAGCCGGGCGAGCTGGTGCGCGTCGGTGACGAGCGCGTCCCCCATCCGGTCGGCGCGGCCCGGGTACTGGACGGCGTGCACCTCCACGGCCGGGCTGATCTCCTTGGCCCACGGCCGGTAGAACACCGCCGACCCGCCCGCGTGCGGCAGGCAGAACAGCCGCATCGAGGCCCACGGCCGCGTCTCGGCGCAGCGGAACCAGGTCACGTGATCAACTCCTCCTCCTCGTGCCGCCGGGACGCCGTCCGGGGGTCGTGGGGCAGCGGCCACGGCGCGACCCGCGGATCCGGCACGAGCTTGGGCGCGGTCGTCTCCGCCGCCACCTTAAAGCCCCGGCGCCGGTAGTTCGCGATCGCGTTCGGGTGGTCGAGGCTGCTGGTGCGCAGCCACACCCGCGACGCGGGGCCCGCGTCCGGCGCCCACAGCTCGCCGCGCTGCCAGGCGCGGCGGGTGCACTGCTCCACGAGGTAGCCGCCGTAGCCGCGGCCGACGAACGCGGGCGTGAGGCCGAGCAGGTGGATCTCGGTGTCCCCGTCCGGCTGCGCCTCGATCTCGAAGAAGCCCGCGACGGTGCCCTCGGCCATCGCGATCCAGGTGGACAGCTCGGGGCGCTCGACCCAGGACAGCCACCGCTCGTAGGACCACGGGAAGCGGTCCGTCCAGCACACGCGGGCGCCGACCGCCGCGTACAGGGCGCGGTTGACGTCGGCGGACGGCAGCGCGGCGAGGGTGAACGTCATCTCGACGCCGGGCAGCGGCGCGGGGCGCAGGTCGGCCGCGTCCCGCATCTCCATCGTCCACTCGGTGACCGCGGCGATCTCCAGCTCGGCGCCCGGGGGCGGTCCCCAGCCCCCCTCACTCACCCATGGCCTCGATCAGGCTCTTCGGCCGCATGTCCGTCCAGTTCTCGGTGATGTGGTCGAGGCACGCCTGCCGGGTGTCCGCGTCCTTGGCCACGGTCCAGCCGGCGGGGACGTCGGCGAAGGACGGCCACAGCGAGTGCTGGCCCTCGCCGTTGACGAGCACGAGGTAGGTGCCGTCCGGGTCCTCGAAGGGGTTCGACATGGGGGTTCCTTTCAGTGGTCCCGCGTTCCGCTGTGCAGTTTGTCGAGCTTGGCGGCCAGGACGGCGCCCATCTCGGCGGCCGGCTCCGGCTCCAGGAGCAGGTGGTGCTCGATGTCGACCGGGTAGTCCTCGATCTCGCCCTCGACGAGCGGGCCCCAGTTGGCGCGCCCGGTCGGCGACTGCGCGGTGCGGCCCTGGAGCGCGGTGAAGAACACGACGTCGCCGCGGAACCGGCCCGGCCGGTACTCCTCGGCCTGCCGGAGCCCGTTCTCGTAGTTGCGGTAGACGTTGACGAGGTCGTCCTCGGCGAGGGTGGCGAGGGCGTCGTCGCGGTCGGCGAGGATCGCCATGATCTGCTTCATGTCGGGGTTGCCGTCCGGCGCGAGGGCCGTCGCGTCCACGCCGATGCCCTGCAGCAGCTCGTGCAGGATCTCCCGCTCGTCGCCGACGAGGTCCTGGCCGTGGTAGGAGTCGATCAGCGCGAGCAGCCCGACGTCCTCGCCGGCGGCCTGGAGCCGGACGGCCATCTCGTAGGCGACGAGCCCGCCGAGCGACCAGCCCACCAGGTGATAGGGGCCGGTCGGGCGCACGGACCGGATCTGCTCCAGGTAGTCCGCGGCCATCTCCGCGACGGAGCCGGGCAGGTCCGACCGCGTGAACGCGCGGGCCTGCAGGCCGTAGGCGGGCTGGTCGGGGCCGAGGTGCCGCTGGAACTGCAGGTAGGGCCAGGCGAGGCCGCCGGCGGGGTGGACGAAGAAGACCGGCGGGCGGGACCCGGACGTCCGGATCGGGAGGAGCACCTCGAAGCCGATCCGGTCGTCGGGGTCGCCCGCCTTCACGAGCGCCTCGACGGTCTGGTGGGTGAACACGTCGCGGGGCGTCAGCTCGACGCCGGCCTGCCGGGCGCGGGTGACGAGCTTCAGCGCGGCGATGCTGTCGCCGCCGAGGTCGAAGAAGCTGGCGTCGGCGGCGACCCGGTCGAGGCCGAGCACCTCGGCGACGACCGCGCACAGCCGCTCCTCGTCCGGGGTGCGCGGATCGCGGCCGGCGGCGGCACCGGAGTAGTCGGGGGCGGGCAGCGCCCGCCGGTCGAGCTTGCCGGTCGGGCCGACCGGGAAGGTGTCCATCCGGACGAACGCGGCGGGCACCATGTACTCCGGCAGGCGTTCCTTGACGAACTCGCGGAGGCCGTCGGTGGTGGGCGCGATGACGTAGGCGACCAGGGCCTTGTGGCCGGGGGCCTCCTCGCGGGCGATGACGGCGACGTTGGCGACGCCGGGGTGCGCGGCGATCGCCGCCTCCACCTCGCCCAGCTCGATCCGGAACCCGCGGACCTTGACCTGGAAGTCGGCGCGGTCGACGTACTCCAGGTCCCCGCCGGGCCGCCACCGGACGAGGTCGCCGGTGCGGTACATGCGGTCGCCGGGCGCGCCGAACGGGTCGGGCACGAACCGCTCGGCGGTGAGCGCGGGCCGCCGCAGGTAGCCGCGGGCGACGCCGGACCCGGCGATGTACGCCTCCCCGACGACGCCGGGCGGGACGGGACGCAGCCCCTGGTCCAGCACGTACACGCGCATGTCGTCGTAGGGGCGGCCGAGCACGGGCGTCCGCTCGGCCGGGTCGGCGAGGGGCGCGCGCTGCGGCGCGGCGGTCGCGTACGTGGTGGCCTCGGTGGGCCCGTACATGTGGACGACCTCGGTGTCCGGGCAGGCGGCGAGGACCTTGCGCATCGCGGCGGGCGACCCGGCCTCCCCGCCGGTCAGCACCTCGCGGAGCCGGGCGAAGGCGTGCGGGCGCTCCTCGGCGACGAGGTTGAACAGGGTGGTGGTGAGGAAGGCGGCGGTGAGGTCCTCGGTGCGGATGATCTCTTCGAGGGCGGCGCCGTCCAGCGGGCCGGGGGGCGCGAAGACGGCGGTGCCGCCGCGCAGCAGCGGCGTCCACAGCTCGTAGGTGGACGCGTCGAAGGCGTGCGAGGAGTGGACGAGGACGCGGTCGTGGGCGCCGCCGCGGAGCCGGCCGTCGGTGGCGAGGCCGACGGCGTCGCGGTGCGTGATCATCACGCCCTTCGGCAGGCCGGTGGAGCCGGAGGTGAAGAACACGCAGGCGAGCTGGTCCGGGTGGCACGGCACGGCCGGGTCGGTGTCCGGGGCGGCGGCGGTCTCCGGGTCGTCCACGGCGACGACGCGGGCGGCGGTGCCGAGGGCGGCGGCGCGGTCGCGCATCGCGCCGTCGACGATCAGCACGGGCGCGCCGACCTCTCCGACCGCCCACGCGATCCGGTCGGCGGGCTGGCCGGGGTGGAGGGGCGCGTAGGCGCCGCCGGCCTTGAGGATCGCCAGGGACGCGACGGCGACGTCCGCGGACCGTTCGAGCAGGACCGCGACGCGCGACTCCCGGCGGACGCCCAGCTCGATCAGCCGGTGCGCGAGCCGGTTCGCTCGGGCGTCCAGTTCCGCGTAGCTGAGGGACGCGCCGGCGGCGCGGACGGCGGTCGCGTCCGGGGTCTTCGCGCGCTGCTCGGCGAAGCGGCCGGTAAGGGTGCCGGGCACGCGGCCGGTCCGGCGGCCCTGCCAGTTCTCCAGGACGTCGGCGCGCTCCCCGTCGTCGAGGACGGAGACGCGGCCGAGGGGCAGGTCCGGCTTGTGCGCGATCGCGTCGAGGACGCGCAGGAGGCGCCGCATCAGCCGCTCGGCGTCCTCGCCGGTGAACAGGTCGGGGCGGTGGTCGATGCGCAGCGACAGGCCGCGGCCGGGGACGGCGGCGAACGTCAGCGGGTAGTGGGTGGCGTCGTAGCCGTCCACGTCGCGGAGGGTGAGACCGCCGAGGTCGGCGCCGGCGGCGTCCGCGTCGAACGGGTAGTTCTCCAGGACGGTCATCGTGTCGAACAGCGTCCCGGCGCCGGTGAGCCGCTGGATGTCGGCGAGGCCGAGGTGGTGGTGCGGCATCAGCGCGGCCTGCTCGTCCTGGAGGCGGGCGAGGGCCTCGGCGACGGTGTCGGCGGGCCGGACGCGGACGCGGATCGGCAGCGTGTTGATGAACAGGCCGATCATCTGCTCGACGCCGGGCAGTTCGGGCGGGCGGCCGGACACCGCGGCGCCGAACACGACGTCGCTGGATCCGGTGAGGGTGCTGAGCAGCGTGCCCCAGGCGAGCTGCAAGACCGTGTTGAGGGTGACGCCCTGGGCGCGGGCGCGCGCGCTGAGCGCGGTGGTGAGTTCCTCGGTGAGCTGAGTCCGGACACGGCCGGGCGCGCCGGTGCCGGGCTCGGGTGCACCGGGCGCGACCAGGGTGGGTTCGTGGACGCCCTGGAGGGAGGTGCGCCAGGCGTCCTCGGCGGCGGCCCGGTCCTGGGCGGCGAGCCACGCCAGGTAGTTCTTGTAGGGGGCGACGCGCGGCATGCCGGTGTCGTCGCCCTTGGCGAGGTACAGCGCGAACAGCTCGGTCTGCAGGACGGGCGTGGACCAGCCGTCCAGCAGGATGTGGTGGTTGGTGAACACCATGCGGTGCAGGTCGTCCGCCATCTTGATGAGCATGAACCGCAGCAGCGGCGGCTTCGCCATGTCGAACGGCCGGGCGCGTTCGGCGTCGGCCAGCTCGCGGGCCCTGGCCTCCCGGCCGGGCTCGGGCAGCGCGGACAGGTCCTCGTCCCGCCAGGGCAGCCGCACCGCGCGGTGGACGACCTGGACCGGCGACCCCTCCTTGCGCTGCCGGAACCCGGCCCGCAGGTTCGCGTGCCGGCGCAGCAGCGTCTGCGCGGCGGCCTTCAGCGCGGCGGCGTCGAGCGGGCCGCGCAGGTCGAGCACGATCTGCGCGGTGTAGACGTCGTGGCCGGAGTCGTAGAGGGCGTGGAAGAACAGGCCCTGCTGCAACGGGGACAGCGGGAGGATGTCCTCTAGCTGCGACTTGCTCAATCCAGCTCCCATTCACCGTCGAGCTCGGCGGCGAGCTCGTCGATCTCGTCCTGGCTGACGTCCACCAGGGACAGGTCGGACGGGGTGAACCCGCCGACGGGCCCGCCGGCGGTGCCGCCGACGACGTGCGCGACGAGGCCGCGCAGCGCCGCGTACCAGCGGCCGGCGAGGTCCTCGACCGCGGCGGCGTCGAACAGGTCCCCGGCCCACGTCCACGTCGCGGACAGCTCGGGCCCGCCCGGCAGGTCGCGGGTGTGCGCGTTGACCTCGATCGCGTGGACGAGGCCGAGCGCGGCGTCCTGCCCGGTGCCGAGGGCGTCGCTCTCGGCCGGTCCGGCCGGTGCCCAGTCGGTGGCCTCGGGCGCGGCGGTCCGGCCGAGGTAGTTGAACGCGAGTTGCGGGTGCGCGCAGCGCAGCCGCTCGCCGGTCGCGGGGTTGAGGTGGCGCAGCAGCCCGTACCCGATGCCGTTGTCGGGGATCTCGCGGAGCTGCTCCTTGACCCGCTTGAGGGCGGTGCCGACGGCCTGGCCGCCCTCGCGGACGTCGGCGGGCTCGACCCACCCGGCGTCCAGGCGCACCGGGTAGAGGGAGGTGAACCAGCCGGCGGTGCGGGACAGGTCGACGCCGGGGACGACCTCCTCGCGGCCGTGCCCTTCGAGGTCGATGAGGACGGCCGTCTCGTCGCAGGTGCCGCGCTCGCGCCGCCACTCGGCGACGGCGAGGGCGAGGCCGGTGAGCAGCACGTCGTTGACGCGCCCGTGGAACGCGGCGGGGACCTCGGTGAGGAGGGGGCCGGTCACGTCGGCGGGCAGGCCGAGGGTGAGGTGCCGCGCCGTCCCGAACGTGTCGGCGGCCGGGTCGAGCGGCCGGGCGCCGAGGACCGGGTCGGGGGTGGCGAGGACGTCCTCCCAGAGCGGAAGCTCCGCGGTGCGGGCGGGGTCGGACGCCTCGGCGGCGAGGCGCTGCGCCCAGCGGCGGAACGAGGTCGGGACGGGGTCGAGGTCTCCCCCGGCCCACGCGGTGACGAGGTCGGGCAGCAGGATCCGCCACGACACCCCGTCCACGACGAGGTGGTGGAGGGTGAGCAGGAGGCGCCCGGAGGCGCCGGGGCCGGCGTCGAACCAGACGAGCTGCGCCATCGTCCCGGCGGCGGGGTCGAGGCGGCGGCGCGCCCCCTCCGCCTCGTCGGCGAGGACCGCGCGGAGCGCCTCGGCGTCCAGGCCCGCGACGTCCACGCGGCGGACGAGCGGCGCGGCGTCGACCGTGCCGGGCTCGGCGACCTCGAACTCGCCGCCGTCCACGCGGAGGCGGAGCATGTCGTGGTGGTCGAGGAGCGTCTGGAGCGCCCGGGCCAGCTCGTCCAGGCCGAGGCCCGGCGGGACCTGGAGGAGCATCCGCTGGCTGTAGCCGTCGACGGGGCCGTTCAGCTCCTGGAACCAGCGCATGATCGGGGTCGCGGGGACGCGTCCGATGCCCGCGCCGGGCGCCTCGGCCTCGACCTCCTCGCCCTCGCCGGTGGGTCGGGCGACGGCGGCGAGTTCCTCGACGGTCTGGTGCTGGAACACGTCGCGGGGCGTGATGACCAGGCCGGACTGGCGGGCGCGGGAGACGAGCTGGATCGCGATGATCGAGTCGCCGCCCAGGTCGAAGAAGCCGTCATCTATCCCGACCCGCTCCAGGCCCAGCACCTCGGCGAACAGCCGAGAGAGCGTCTCCTCCTCCGGAGTGCGCGGAGTGCGGGACGACACCTTCGCGGCGAAGTCGGGCGCGGGCAGCGCCCTGCGGTCGAGCTTCCCGTTGGACGTCAGCGGGAGGGCGTCCAGCTCGACGACGGCCGCCGGGACCATGTAGTCGGGCAGGTCCCGGCCCGCGAAGCGGCGCAGGTCGGCGGCGTCGATCCCGTCGGCGACGACGTAGGCGACCAGGCGGTCGTCGCGGACGACCACGGCCGCATCCTTGACCGCGTCATGCCTGGTCAGGACGGCCTGCACCTCGCCCAGCTCGATCCGGAAGCCGCGCAGCTGCACCTGCTGGTCGGCGCGGCCGAGGTATTCGAGGGCGCCGTCGCGACGCCAGCGGCCGAGGTCGCCCGTCCGGTACATGCGGGTGCCGGGCGCACCGTGCGGGTCGGCGACGAACCGCTCCGCCGACAGGCCGGGCCGGTTCAGGTAGCCGCGGGCGAGGCCCGCGCCCGCGACGTACAGCTCCCCGACGACGCCCGCCGGGACGGGCTGGAGGCGGTGGTCGAGGACGTAGACGCGCAGGTCCGGGATGCCGACGCCGATGATGCTGCCGGGCGCGGTCGCGGCGTGGACGCGGTCGAGCGCGATGTACGAGACGTGCACCGTGGTCTCGGTGATGCCGTACATGTTGACCAGCGTGGGCGCGTTCTCGGGATGCCGGGAGTACCAGTCCTCCAGGCGGCCGAGGTCGAGGGCTTCACCGCCGAACACGATGTAGCGGAGCGCCAGGTCGGTGCCTGGGTTGTCCCGGTCGGCGGCCATGAGCTGGTAGAACGCCGACGGGGTCTGGTTGAGGACGGTCACTCGCTCCGCCGCCAGCAGGGCGAGGAAGTCTTCGGGCGACCGGGAGGTCAGGTAGGGGACGACGACGAGCCGTCCGCCGTACAGCAGCGGGCCCCACAGCTCCCAGACCGAGAAGTCGAAGGCGTAGGAGTGGAACAGCGTCCAGACGTCGTCCGGGCCGAAGTCGAACCACTCCTCCGTCGAACGCAGCAACCGCACCACATTCTGGTGCGGGATCACCACGCCCTTCGGACGGCCCGTCGAACCCGACGTGTAGATGACGTACGCCGGGTGGTCGGGGTCGATGGCGACGCCGGGGTCGCTGTCGGGCCGTCCGGTGGCGTCGAGGTCATCAGGGCCGAGGGTGAGGAGGGGGCGCGCGTCCTCGACCATGTACGCGATCCGGTCTTCCGGGTAATCGGGGTCGATCGGCACATACGCCGCGCCCGCCTTCAACACCGCCAGGATCGCCACGACAAGGTCGGCCGAGCGCGGGAGCGCCAACGCCACGAACTGCTCAGGCCCGACACCCCGCTCGATGAGCCGGTGCGCCAGACGGTTCGCCCTCGCGTTCACCTCGGCATACGTCCACGACACACCCTCGAACGTCACCGCCGCAGCGTCCGGACGGGCCGCCGCCTGCGCCTCGAACAGCGCCGGGATCGTCGCCCATTCGACGTCGCCGCCCTTCCCGCCGGCCCAGCGGCGCAGCAGGGTGCGGCGCTCGCTCCGGTCGAGGATCTCGGCGGTGGTGACGGGCGCGCCGGGGTCGGCGACCAGCTCGCGGAGCAGGCGCTCGAAGCGGTCCGCGATGGACACGGCCGTGGCGGGGTCGAAGAGGTCGAGGGCGTATTCGAGCCCGGCGTCGATGCCGCCGGGCGCGCCGCCGTCGCCGTGCCGCTCCTCCAGGTAGAGGGACAGGTCGTACTTGGCGGCGCCCGAGCCGAGGGGTTCGGGGCCGCCGGTGAGCCCGTCCATCTCCAGCCGCGCCTCCGGGTTGTTCTGGAACGACAGGGCGACCTGGAACAGCGGGTGCCGGGCCATCGACCGCGCCGGGTTGAGCACCTCGACGAGCCGCTCGAACGGCAGGTCCTGGTGCGCGTAGGCGGCGAGGTCGGTCTCCTTGACCCGCCCGATGAGCTCCCGGAACGAGGGATCCCCGGAAGTGTCGGTGCGCAGGACGAGCATGTTCACGAACATGCCGACCAGGTCGTCCAGCGCCTCGTCCGTACGGCCCGCGATCGGCGAACCGATCGGCACGTCCGTCCCCGCGCCGAGCCGGGTCAGCAGCGCGGCGTAGGCGGCCTGCATGACCATGAACAGCGTCGCGCCGTTCTCGCGGGCGAGGGCCAGGAGCGCGGCGTGCAGGTCGGCGTCCAGCTCGAAGGCGTGCGTCCCGCCCCGGTAGGACGCCTCCGCCGGGCGCGGCCGGTCGGTCGGGAGCGACAGCTCCTCCGGCAGCCCGGCCAGGGCGTCCCGCCAGTAGGCGATCTGCCGCGAGATCAGGCTGCCGGGGTCGTCCTCGGACCCGAACAGCTCGCGCTGCCAGAGCGTGTAGTCGGCGTACTGGACGGGCAGCGGCGCCCACTGCGGCGCCCGCCCCTCCGCGCGGGCGGCGTAGGCGAGGATCACGTCGCGGGCGAGCGGCGCCATCGACCATCCGTCCGACGCGATGTGGTGCAGGACGAGCATCAGGACGTGCACATCGCCGCCGAGGGCGAACAGGCGGGCGCGCAGCGGCGGCTCCACCGACAGGTCGAAGCCGCGCCCGACCTCGGCGGCCAGCGCCGCCGGCAGCGCCGCCTCGACGGTCTCGGTGACGTCGAGCCGGGGGCGCGCGGCGGCCGGTTCGAGGATGAGCTGCCGGGCGGTCCCGGACCCGTCCGGGAAGATCGTGCGGAGCGGTTCGTGCCGCTCCGCCACGTCGGCGAGCGCGGCGCGCAGCGCGTCGAGGTCGAGGTCGCCGTCGAGGCGCAGCGCGACCGGCATGTTGAACGTCGCGGACGGCCCCTCGAACCGGTTGAGGAACCAGAGCCGCTGCTGCGCGTACGACAGCGGCACGACGTCGGGCCGCTCGGCCCGCGCCAGCGGCGGCCGCACCCCGCCGGCGTCGGCGTCCGCGAGGCGCTCGGCGAGGCCGGCGGGTGTCGGCGCCTCGAACAGCGCCCGGACGGGCAGCTCGGCGCCGAGCGCGGACCGGATCCTGCTGGCCAGCCGGGTCGCGGTGAGCGAGTCGCCGCCGAGGTCGAAGAACCCGTCGTCCACCCCGACCCGCGGCACGCCGAGGACCTCGGCGAACAGCCCGCAGAGGATCTCCTCGCGCGGGGTGCGCGGGGCGCGGCTCGCGGCGGCGGCGGCGTCCGGTGCGGGCAGCGCGGCGCGGTCGAGCTTGCCGTTCACGGTCAGCGGCAGCGCGTCCAGGACGGTGAACGACGGGACCATGTAGTCGGGCAGCCGCTCGGCCGCGTACCGGCGGACGGCGGCGACGTCGACGTCCGGGCCGACGAGGTAGGCGGCGAGGCGCCGGTCGCCGGGCCGGTCCTCGCGGACGACCACGGCGGCGTGCGCGACGCCCCCGCACCCGGCGAGGACGTTCTCGATCTCGCCGGGCTCCACCCGGAACCCGCGGATCTTCACCTGGTCGTCGGCGCGGCCGAGGTATTCGATGGTGCCGTCCGGGCGCCACCGGGCGAGGTCGCCGGTCCGGTACATGCGGTCGCCGGGCGCGCCGAACGGGTCGGCGACGAACCGCTCCGCCGACAGGCCGGGCCGGTCGAGGTAGCCGCGCGCGAGCTGGACCCCCGCCAGGTACAGCTCGCCGGGGACGCCGGCCGGGGCGGGCTGGAGCGCGGCGTCCAGCACGTAGGCGCGGGTGTTGCGGTAGGGGCCGCCGATCGACGGGTGCTCGCTGCGCGCGACCACCTGGTTCATGGTGTCGATGGTCGACTCGGTGGGCCCGTAGAAGTTGCGGGCGGTGACGCCGGGGATCGCGCGGAGTTCTGCCCACAGGTTCTCGCCGACGGCCTCGCCGCCGAGGAGGAGGTGCGAGGGCAGGTGGCGCCCGTCGGCGTCCAGCAGCCCGGCCTCGCGGAGCGAGGTGAAGTGCGACGGGGTGGTGTTTACCAGGTCGATCTGCGCGCGCGCCACGTAGTCGGTGTACGCCTCGACGTCGCGGCGGGTGTCGTCGTCGATGAGGTGCAGCTCGTGGCCGTACATCATCCAGAGCAGGCCCATCCAGGACGTGTCGAACGAGAACGACGCCAGGTGCGCGAACCGCATCCGGCGCCCGCCCGCGGCCCGGATCGCCGGGTCGATGAACGCGTCCCGGTGCGCCTCGAAGTAGTTGAGCACGCCCACGTGCGGGACGACCACGCCCTTGGGCCGCCCGGTGGACCCCGACGTGTAGATGACGTAGGCGGCGTTGTCCGGGCGCAGCGCCCGCACCCGCTCGCCGTCGGACGGGTCGTGCGCGGGCCGCCCGCTCGTGTCCGGGAAGTCCCCGGCGGTGATCGTCAGGGCGGGGCGGGCGTCGGACAGCATGTAGGCGATGCGGTCGGACGGGTACTCGGGGTCGATCGGGACGTAGGCGGCGCCCGCCTTCAGCACGCCGAGGATCGCCACGACGATCTCGGGCGTGCGCGGCAGGACGAGCGCGACGCGGTCCTCGGGGCCGATCCCCCGCGCGATCAGCTCGTGGGCGAGCCGGTTGGCGCGCTCGTTCAGCTCCGCGTAGGTCACCCGCGCGTCGCCGCAGACGAGCGCCACGTCGGCCGGGGTACGCGCGGCCTGCGGCTCGAAGAGGGCCGGGAGGGTGCCGGACGGGATGGCGCCCGCCGTGTCGTTCCAGCGCGCCAGCCGGGACCGCTCGTCCTCCCCCGCGAGGTCCACGGCGCCGATCAGGCGGCCGGAGTCCTCGGCGAACGCCTCCAGGACGCGGCGGATCCGGGCGAGGATCGCCTCCACGGCCTCCTGCTCGAACACGTCCGGCCGGTAGTGCAGGCGCAGCGACAACGCCTCGCCGGGCAGGGCGACGAACGACAAGGGGAAGTGGGTCGCGTCGTAGGAGTCGACGGCGGCGACGCGGACGCCGTTGAGGGAGCCGTCCATCGAGGACGGGTCGAAGGGGTAGTTCTCCAGCACCGTCATCGTGTCGAACAGGGCGCCGCCGCCGTGGCCCGCCGCGCGCTGGATGTCGGTGAGGCCGAGGTGGTGGTGGGCGAGGAGTTCGGTCTGCTCCTCCTGGAGGCGCTCCATGAGGGCGCCGAGCGGCTCGTCCATCCGGTACCGGACGCGGACGGGCAGCGTGTTGATGAACAGGCCGATCATCTGCTCGACGCCGGGCAGCTCCGGCGGGCGGCCGGACACGGTCGAGCCGAACACCACGTCGTCGCGGCCGAGCAGGCGGCCGAGGACCAGGCCCCAGGCGCCCTGCAGGACGGTGCTCAGCGTGACGCCGTGGCGGCGGGCCGCGCGGGTGAGGCGCCGGGTCGTCCGCTCGTCGAGGCCGGTGACGGTCGGCCGCGGCGGCTCCGGCGCGCGGCCGGCGGCCTCCGGCGCGACGAGGCTGGGCTCGTCCACCCCGGCGAGGGCGCGGCGCCACGCCTCCTCGGCGGCGGCGCGGTCCTGCTTCGCGAGCCACGCCAGGTAGTTCTTGTACGGGGTGACGCGCGGCATCCCCGTGTCGTGGCCGCCCTGCACGTAGAGCAGGAACAGCTCGGTCGCGAGGACCGGCGTGGACCACCCGTCCAACAGGATGTGGTGGTTCGTCAGGATCAGCCGGGACCGCTCGGGCCCCATCCGGACGAGCACGAACCGCAGCAGCGGCGGCGCGGTCATGTCGAAGCCCCGCGCCCGCTCCCGCGCCACGACGGCGTCGGCGTCCGCACCGGACGCGGTGACCTCCTCCCACGGCAGCTCGACCGTGCGCGGGATCACCTGGACGGGCCGCGACAGGTCCTCGTGCCAGAACGCGGCGCGCAGGTTCGCGTGCCGGCGCAGCAGCGTCCCGGCGGCGGTGCGCAGCGCCCCCGCGTCCAGCGGCCCCTCCAGGTCGAGGACGAGCTGCGCCGTGTAGACGTCCGCGTCACCCGCGTCGAAGAGCGCGTGGAAGAAGAAACCCTGCTGCAGGGGCGACAGGGGCAGGATGTCCTCAAGGTCACCCCGGTTCACGATTTCTGCCTCCATGCGGTCTGCAGCTTGTCGATCTCGCTCTGGTCCAGGTCGACGAGCAGGTCGGACGGGGTGAAGCCGGCCGCGTCGCCGGCGGCGGCGTCCGCGGCGAGGGCGCGCAGCGCGGTGAACCAGCCCTCGGCCAGTTCCCGGACGTCGGGCGCCTCCAGCAGGCCGCCCGGCCACGTCCACCTCGCCGACAGCACCGGACCGCCGGGCAGGTCGCGGGTGACGGCGTTGATCTCCAGGACGTGCGCCATCGGCATCGCCGGGTCCTCGCCGGCGGGGAGTTCCTCGGCGGCGAGCGTCCAGTCGCCGCCCGCGTCCCCGGCGTCGACCCGGCCGAGGTAGTTGAAGGCGATCTGCGGGGGCGGGACGGCCGCCAGCTCCTCGGCGGCCTCGCCGCCGCCGTAGCGGAGCAGGCCGTAGCCGATGCCGCCGTCCGGGACGGCCCGGAGCTGCTCCTTCACCGTCTTGAGCGCGGCGGCGCCGGTCGCGCCGCCCGCGTCCAGCCGGACCGGGTGGATGGAGGTGAACCAGCCGGCGGTGCGGGAGACGTCGGCGCCGGGGACGACGTCCTCGCGGCCGTGCCCTTCGAGGTCGACGAGGACGCCGGTGCCGCGCCCGCCCCGGTGCCGCCGCCACCGCGCGACGGCGAGCGCGAGGCCGGTGAGCAGCACGTCGTTGACCCGGCCGTGGACCGCCGCCGGGACGTCGGTGAGCAGCGGCCCGGTGACGTCGGCGGGCAGGTCGAGGGTGACCGAGCGGGCGCGGGCCGCGATGTCCACGCGGGGGTCGAGCGTCCGCTTCGCGAGGTTCTGCGGGGGGCCGTCGACGATGTCGAGCCAGTCCTCCAGCTCGTCCTCGTCCCGCTCGGCGGCGGTGAGCTTCTGCGCCCAGCGGCGGAACGAGGTCGGGACGGGGTCGAGGGTCCCGCCGGCCCACGCGGCGACGAGGTCGGGCAGCAGGATCCGCCACGACACCCCGTCCACGACCAGGTGGTGCAGGACGAGGAGGAGCCGGCCCTGCTCGCGGCCCGCGTCGAACCAGACGAGCTGCGCCACCGTCCCGGCGGCCGGGTCGAGCCGGTCGCGGGCGGCGGTGGCCTGCTCGGTGATGACGGACTGGAGCTTGTCGGCGTCCATGCCCGCGACGTCCACCCGGGTGACCAGGGCGGCCGCGTCGCACGAGCCGGGCGGCCGGACGATCGGCTGCCAGTCGTCCAGGCGGAGGCGGAGCATGTCGTGGTGGTCGAGAAGCGTCTGGAGCGCGGCGGTCAGCCGTTCGGCGCCGAGGTCCGGCGGGGTGCGCAGCAGCGTCGACTGGTGGAAGCCGCTGATCAGCGCGGTGTCGCCGCCGACCCGTTCGCGCAGCCACGCCACGATCGGGGTGACCGGGACGGGGCCGATGCCGGTGCCGGGGGCTTCGGCCTCGATCTCCTCGCCCTCGCCCGTGGGTCGGGCGACGGCGGCGAGTTCCTCGACGGTCTGGTGCTGGAACACGTCGCGCGGGGTGATGACCAGGCCGGACTGGCGGGCGCGGGAGACGAGCTGGATCGCGATGATCGAGTCGCCGCCCAGGTCGAAGAACCCGTCATCGATCCCGACCCGTTCCAAGCCGAGCACCTCGGCGAACAGCCGGGAGAGCGTCTCCTCCTCCGGAGTGCGCGCGGTGCGCGACGACACCTTCGCGGCGAAGTCGGGCGCGGGCAGCGCCTTGCGGTCGAGCTTGCCGTTGACGGTGAGCGGGAGGGCGTCCAGCTCGACGATCACGGCCGGGACCATGTAGTCGGGCAGGTCCTTGCCCACGAAGCGGCGCAGGTCGGACGAGTCGACGTCCGTGCCCGCGACGTAGGCGACGAGGCGCTCGTCCCGGACGACCACGGCGACGTCGGAGACGGCGTCGTGGCGGGCGAGGGCCGACTCGATCTCGCCCAGCTCGATCCGGAAGCCGCGCAGCTGCACCTGCTGGTCGCTGCGGCCGAGGTATTCGAGGCGGCCGCCGTCCAGCCACCGCCCGACGTCGCCCGTCCGGTACATGCGGGTGCCGGGCGCACCGTAGGGGTCGGCGACGAACCGCTCCGCCGACAGCCCCGGACGGTTCAGGTAGCCGCGCGCCAGGCCCGCACCCGCGACGTACAGTTCGCCGACCACACCCGGCGCGACGGGCTGGAGGCGGTCATCGAGGACGTAGACGCGCAGGTCGGGGATGCCGACGCCGATCACGCTGCCGGGCGCGGTCGCCGCATAGGCGCGATCGAGGGCGATGTACGAGACGTGCACCGTCGTTTCGGTGATGCCGTACATGTTGACCAGCGTCGGGGCGTTCTCGGGGTGCCGGGAGTACCAGTCCTCCAGACGTCCCAGTTCCAGTGCCTCGCCGCCGAACACGATGTAGCGCAGCGCCAGGTCGGTGCCGGGGTTGTCCCGGTCGGCGGCCATGAGCTGGTAGAACGCCGACGGAGTCTGGTTGAGGACGGTCACCTTCTCGGCGGCCAGGAGAGACAGGAACTCTTCCGGCGACCGGGAGGTCAGGTACGGGACGACGACGAGCCGGCCGCCATAGAGCAGCGGGCCCCACAACTCCCAGACGGAGAAGTCGAAGGCGTAGGAGTGGAACAGCGTCCAGACGTCGTCCGGGCCGAAGTCGAACCACTCCTCCGTCGAACGCAGCAACCGCACCACATTCTGGTGCGGGATCACCACACCCTTCGGGCGGCCCGTCGAACCCGACGTGTAGATGACGTACGCCGGGTGGTCCGGTGAGACCGCCACATCGAGGTTCGCTTCGTCGTAGCCCTCGGCGTCCAGGTCGTCCGGGCGGAGGGTGAGGACGGGTCGTGCGTCCTCGACCATGTACGCGATCCGGTCTTCCGGATAGTCCGGGTCGATCGGCACATACGCCGCGCCCGCCTTCAACACCGCCAGGATCGCCACGACGAGGTCGGCCGAACGCGGCAGCGCCAACGCCACGAACTGCTCAGGCCCAACACCCTGCTCGACCAGCTTGTGCGCCAGCCGGTTCGCCCTCGCGTTCACCTCGGCATACGTCCACGACACACCCTCGAACGTCACCGCAAGCGCGTCCGGACGGGCCGCCGCCTGGGCCTCGAACAGCGCGGGAATCGTCGCCCGCTCCGCCGCATCGGCGCCGCCCCCGGCCCATTCGCCGAGGATCAGCGACCGCTCCTGCGGCGCGAGGACGTCGGCGCGGCCGATGGGCGCGTCCGGGTCGGCGAGCAGCGCGGACAGGTACCGCTCGAACCGCTCGACGAGCCGCCGCGCGGTGGCCGGATCGTACAGGTCGAGGGCGTACTCCAGCTCGCCGTCGAACCCGTCCCCCCGCTCGGTGAGGATCATCAGCAGGTCGAAGCGGGACGCTCCGGCGGCGAGGGGCTCCAGCTCGGCGGTGAAGCCGGGCATCTCCAGCCGCGCCTCCGGGTTGTTCTGGAACGTCAGCCCGACCTGGAACAGCGGGTGCCGGGCCAGGTGGCGCGGCGGGTTCAGCACCTCGACGAGCCGCTCGAACGGGACGTCCTGGTGCGCGTAGGCGGCGAGGTCGGTCTCCTTGACCCGCCCGATGAGCTCCCGGAACGAGGGGTCCCCGGAGGTGTCGGTGCGGAAGACGAGCATGTTCACGAACATGCCGACCAGGTCGTCCAGCGCCTCGTCCGTACGGCCCGCGATGGGTGAGCCGATCGGCACGTCCGTCCCGGCACCGAGGCGGGTGAGCAGGGCGGCGAACGCGGCCTGGGCGACCATGAACGGGCTCGCGCCGGTCTCCCGCGCGATGCCGAGGAGTGCGGCGTGGACGTCGTCGCCGAGCCGGAACCGTTCCGTCGCGCCCCGGTAGGACGCCTCCGCCGGGCGCGGCCGGTCGGTCGGGAGCGACAGCTCCTCCGGCAGCCCGGCCAGCGCGTCCCGCCAGTAGGCGATCTGCCGCGAGACCAGGCTGTCCGGATCGTCCTCGGAGCCGAGCAGTTCCTGCTGCCAGACCGTGTAGTCGGCGTACTGGACAGGCAGCGGCGCCCACTCCGGCGCCGTGCCGCCGGCGCGGGCCGCGTAGGCGGTGATGAAGTCGCGGGCGAGCGGCGCCATCGACCAGCCGTCGCCGCCGACGTGGTGCAGGAGGAGCAGCGCGACGTGCTCGTCCGGGGCGACCCGGAACAGGTGGGTGCGCAGCGGCGGTTCGGCGGTGATGTCGAACGCGTATCCGGCGGCCATGGCGAGCCGGGCCGGGAGCTCCGCGCCGGTGGTCTCGGCGACCTCCAGCTCGGGGCGGGCGGCGGCCGGGTCCAGGACGGTCTGGCGCGCCACTCCCCCGGCGTCCGGCAGGACGGTGCGGAGCGTCTCGTGCCGTTCCACCAGGTCGCCGATCGCGGCGCGGAGCGCGTCCGCGTCGAGGGGGCCGCGGATGCGCAGCGCGACCGGCATGTTGTAGGTCGCGGACGGCCCCTCGAACTTGGTGAGGAACCACTGCCGCTGCTGCGCGTACGAGAGCGGGACGACGGCGGGCCGCTCGCGGGGCTCCAGCGGCGGGCGCCCGGACGCCGCGCCCTCCAGCTCCGCGACGCGCGCGGCGAGGCCGGCGACGGTGGGCGCCTCGAACAGGGCCCGGACGGGCAGCTCCACGCCGAGGGCGCGGCGGATCCGGGTCGCGACGCGCATGGCGACGAGCGAGTCCCCGCCCAGTTCGAAGAAGTCGTCGTCGATGCCGGGCGCGTCGATCCCGAGCAGGTCGGCGACGATGCCGGCGACGGCGGCCTCGCGGGCGTCGCGCGGGGCCCGGTAGGCGGTGCCGGGGCCGGTCAGCTCCGGTTTGGGCAGCGCCTTGGTGTCGACCTTCCCGTTGGGGGTGAGCGGCAGCTCGTCCAGGACGACCACGACGGCGGGCACCATCGACTCGGGCAGGTTCTCCCGGACGTGGGCGCGCAGTTCCTCGGGGTCGAGGTCGGCGCCGGGGGCGGCGACGACATAGGCGACGAGGCGGCTGCCGCCGGGCATGGCCCCCCGCCGGGCGGCGGGCGCGCCGCCGCCGAGCGCGGCCAGCACGTCGCGCACGCCGGCCGCGCCGGGCAGCGCGATCTCGGCGACCGGGCGGTCCGGGTCGGTGACGAGGGTCCGGACGAGGTCGTCCAGCAGCCCGGTCACCCGCTCGGCGGTGGCGCGGTCGAGGACGTCGGGCCGGTACTCCAGCCGGAGCCGGAGCCGCTCGCCCGGCACGGCGAGCAGGGTCAGCGGGTAGTGGGTGGCGTCGACCAGGTCGGCGCCCGCCAGCCGGACCCCGTCGAACGCCGCCTCCAGCAGCGCGGCGTCGAGCGGGTAGTTCTCGAACACCGTCATGGTGTCGAAGAGCGGGCCGGTGCCCGCGGCCCGCTGGATCTCGCCGAGGCCGAGGTGGTGGTGGGCGAACAGCCGGGACTGCTCGTCCTGGAGGCGGCCGAGGCTCTCCATCAGGGTCTCGGCGCCGTCGAGGCGGACCCGGACGGGCAGCGTGTTGATGAACAGCCCGATCATCTGCTCGGAGCCGGGCAGCTCGGGCGGCCGTCCGGAGACGGTGGCGCCGAACACCACGTCGTCGCGGCCGGTGAGCCGCGCCAGCAGCAGCCCCCACAGCCCCTGCACGACGGTGTTGGGGGTCAGGCCGTGGCTCCGCGCCCGCGCGGACAGGCCGTCCGACAGGTCGGCGGGCAGGTCGAGGACGACGTGCTCGGGCAGGACGGGCGGCCGGTCGGCGGCGGCCGGGGCCAGCACCGTCGGTTCGGCGAGGCCCTCCAGGGCCGTGCGCCACGCGTCGCGGGCGGCGTCGCCGTCCTGGGCGTCCAGCCAGGCGAGGTGCTCCTTGTAGGGGGCGGTGCGCGGCGGCTGCTCGCCGGTGTAGAGGGCGAGGAGTTCCCCGGCCAGCACCGGGATGGACCAGCCGTCCAGCACGATGTGGTGGGCGGTGAGCAGGAGCCGGTGGCGGCCGGGGCCGAGCCGGAGCAGCGCGAAGCGCAGCAGCGGCGGGCGTTCGAGGTCGAACGGGCGGGCCCGCTCGGCGGTCATGGCCGCCTGGATCGCGGCTTCCGGCGCGCCGCCGAGGTCGGTCTCCGCCCAGGGCGCCTCGGCCGCGCCGAGGACGATCTGCACCGGGGTGCCGTCGCCGGTCTGCGCGAACGCGGCCCGCAGGCCGGGGTGCCGGTCGACGAGTCCCTGCCCGGCCGCGCGCAGGGCGGCGGTGTCGAGGGGCCCCTCGAAGTCGAGGACGAGCTGGGCGGTGTAGACGTCGGAGCCGGAGTCGAGCAGCGCGTGGAAGAAGAAGCCCTGCTGGAGCGGCGAGAGCGGCCAGAGGTCGGCCAGCCCCGGATGGGCGGCGGCGACCTCGGCGACCTCGGTCCGGGTCAGCGGGATCAGCGGGAAGTCGGACGGGGTGTGCCCGCCGCCGCCCGCCGCGACGTGCGCGGCGATGCCCCGCAGCGCCTCGAACCAGGCGTCGGCCAGCTCGCGGACGTCCGCGGCGTCGAGGATCTTCGCGGCCCACGTCCAGGTCGCGGACAGCCGGGGCCCGGCGGCCGAGTCGCGGGCGACCGCGTCGATCTCCACGGTGTGGGCGAGCGGCATGGCGGCGTCGCCGCCGCCGTCCAGGGCGCCCGCCTCGGCGGCGATGCTCCAGTCGCCGCCGGCGTCCTCGACCCGGCCGAGATAGTTGACGACGATCTGCGGCGCGGGCCGGGCGGCGAGTTCCGGCCCGGTGTCCTCGTTCAGGTGGCGGAGGAGGCCGTAGCCGAGGCCGTTGTCCGGCAGCGTCCGCAGCCGCTCCTTGGCGTTGCGGACGGCTTCGCCCGCCGCCGGCCCGCCCACGCGGACCTCGTCCCATGCCGCGTCGCCCGCGTCGATCCGGACGGGGAACATGCTGGTGAACCAGCCGACCGTGCGCGACAGGTCGAGGGCGGCGGCGCCCGGCGCCGCGGGCAGGTCCTCGCGGCCGTGGCCCTCCAGGTCCACCAGGACGGCGGAGTCGCGGAGGGCGACGCCGCGGCGGCGGCGCCATTCGGTCACGGCGAGGGCCAGCCCGGCGAGCAGGACGTCGTTGACGCGGCCGTGGAACGCGGCGGGCACGCCGGTGAGCAGCGCCGAGGTGGTGGCCTCGTCCAGTTCCAGGGTGAGGCTGTCGGCGGTGGCCCGGGTGTCCTGGGCGGGGTCGAGGGGGCGGTCGCCGAGGAGGGGGTCCTCGGTCCGCAGCATCTCGGTCCACAGGCCGAGTTCGGCGGTCCGCCGCTCGGTGACGGCGTCCTCGGCGAGCCGGTGCGCCCAGCGGCGGAACGACGTGCCGGCGGGGTCGAGCCGGACGGGTTCGCCGGTGGTGCTCGCCGCCCAAGCGGTGACGAGGTCGGGCAGCAGGATCCGCCAGGACACGCCGTCCACGACCAGGTGGTGCAGCACGACCAGCAGCCGGCCGGGCGCCTGCGGGCCCGCGTCCAGCCACACGAGCTGCGCCATCGTCCCGGACCCGGGGTCCAGGCGGCCGCGCGCGAGGTCGGCCTGCGCCGCGACGGTCTCCGCCAGGGACGCGTCGTCCGCTCCGGCGACGTCGACCCGGTGGACGCACGCGGCGGCGTCGACGGTGCCCGGCGCGGTGATCCGCGGGTCGCCGCCGGCGGGGACGCTCATCCGGAGGGCGTCGTGGTGGTCGAGGACGGCCTGCAGCGCGCGGGTCAGGTGGTCGGTGCCCAGGCCGGGCGGGGTGCGGAGCAGGACGCTCTGGCTGAAGCCGCCGGTCGGGCCGCCGAGGTCCCGCAGCCACCGCATGATCGGGGTGGCGGGGAACTCGCCCACGCCCGATTCCTCGGCGGTGCCGTCCGCCTCGGCGGCGTCCGCGCTGCGCGCCACCTGGGCGAGGGCCTCCACGGTCGGGTACCGGAACACCTCCCGCGGCGACAGCAGCAGACCGGCCCGCCGCGCCCGCGACACCAGCCGCATCGCGATGATCGAGTCGCCGCCGAGGTCGAAGAAGCCGTCGTCGATGCCGACCCGGGCGACGCCCAGCACCTCGGCGAACAGGTCCGCCAGCAGGGTCTCGGCGGGGGTGCGCGGCGCGCGGCCCGACGCCCGCGCCGCGAAGTCGGGGGCGGGCAGCGCCGCCCGGTCGAGCTTGCCGCTCGGGTTCAGCGGCAGCGCGTCCAGCGGCACCACCGCCGCCGGGACCATGTACGCGGGCAGCGTCTCGGCGGCGAACCGGCGCAGCTCGTCGGAGTCGACGGGACCGGCCGGGACGACGTACGCGATCAGCCGGGGAGTGCCCGGCTGGTCCTCCCGGGGCACCACGACCGCCTGGCCCACCGCGGGGTGCCGGCTGAGCGCGGCCTCGATCTCGCCCAGCTCGATGCGGAAGCCGCGGATCTTGACCTGGTGGTCGAGGCGGCCCAGGTACTCGATCTGCCCGGCGGCGTTCCAGCGGGCGAGGTCGCCGGTGCGGTACATCCGCTCGCCGGGTTCCCCGAACGGGCAGGCGACGAACCGCTCCGCGGTCAGCGCGGACCGGTCCAGGTAGCCGCGGGCCAGGCCCGCGCCAGCGAGATACAGCTCGCCGGGCACGCCGGCGGGGACGGGCCGGAGCGAGGCGTCCAGCACGTAGGCGCGGGTGTTGGCGATCGGGCCGCCGATCGGGGCGCGGCCGGCGGCGTTGCCGTCGTCGAACCAGGCCGTCGCGTAGACCGTCGCCTCGGTGGGGCCGTAGATGTTGGCGATGCGGGCGTCCGGCAGGAGGGCCCGCAGGTCGTGGACGAGCTTCGCGGGCAGCGCCTCGCCGGCGAGGACGACGTCGCCCGCCTCCAGCGCCGGGGCGCCCGCCGCGAGCAGCGCCGACATCGCCGACGGCACGCCGCTGACCAGCGTCCCGGACCAGCCGCCGCGCTCGCCGACCTCCAGCAGGTCCCGGACGACCTCGATGTGGCCGCCCATCGTGAGCGGCGTCAGCCACTCGAACACCGACACGTCGAAGTTCAGCGACGTGGAGAACAGTACGCGGGCGAGCCGCTCCGGGCCGAAGTCCTTCTCCGCCCACGCGCACAGGTCGGCGGCGCCGGCGTGGGAGACGACGACGCCCTTCGGACGTCCCGTGGAGCCGGAGGTGTAGATGACGTAGGCGGCGTCGGCCGGGTGGAGCGGCCGGACCCGGTCCGCGTCGGTCACGGCCGCGGCGGCGGTGTCTCCGCCGGGCGGGGCGGCGAGGGAGGACGGGTCGAGCTCCAGGCGCGGCGTCGCGCCGGGCAGGTCGGCGCCCGGGGCCGTGATGACGCAGGCCGGGGACGCGTCGTCCAGCATGAACGCGATGCGGTCCGCCGGGTAGGCGAGGTCGATCGGCTGGTAGGCCGCGCCCGACTTCAGCACGGCGAGCGCCGCGACGACCAGGTTCTCGTCGCGCGGCAGGGCGAGCGCGACGAAGTCGCCGGGGCCGGCGCCGCGGGCGATCAGCCGGCGGGCGAGGCGGCCGGCGCGCTCGTCCAGCTCCCGGTAGGTGAGGGTCGTGCCGGCGTGCGTGACGGCGGGCGCGTCCGGGGTGCGGGCGGCCTGCGCCTCGAACAGCTCCGGGACGACGGCGGGCGCGACCGGCAGCGCCGTGTCGTTCCACTCGTGCAGGACGCGGGACCGCTCGGCGTCGTCCAGCAGCTCCACGTCGCGGAGCGGCGTCGCCGGGTCCACGTCCCCGAGGGTGCGTATGAACCGGACGTAGCGGTGCAGGTGCGCGGCGACCTCGTCCTCGCTGTAGAGGTCCGGGTGCGCCTCGAAGTCGACGCGCAGCCCGGCGCCGTCGAAGTTGTCGTAGACGTTGATGGACAGGTCGTCGACCGGCCCGGTCGTGACGGCGTGCATGCGCGCCGGCAGGCCCGCGAAGTCCAGCCGGTAGTCGAACGCCATGATGTTGATGACCGGCCCGTACAGCCGGTGCCGTTCGCCCAGCAGCTTCAGGTCGCGGACCAGGTCGTCGCGGCGGTAGCGCTGGTGCCGCAGCGCCCGCGCGGTCGCCCGGGTCGCGGCGCGCACCAGGTCGTCGACCGTCATGTCCGGGCCGACGCGGACCCGCAGCGGCAGGATCGTCGACATCATCGCCGGCGTCTCCATCGCCAGCCGGGTGGTGCGGCCGGTGACGGCGAGGCCGAGGATCACGTCCTCGGCGCCGGTCATCCGCGCCACGTACGCGGCGGTCGCGGCGATCGCGAGGCCCGGCGTCGCGGTGCGCAGCCGGCGGGCCCCGGCCGCGAGCGCGGCGCTCTCCGCGGGCGGGACGAGGCTGATCATGCTCCGGTAGTCGGCGGTGGGCTCGGCGGTCCCGTCGGCCAGCGACACCGCCGCCGGGCGGTCGGCGAACCGCTCGGTCCAGTAGGCGCGGTCCCGCTCGAACTTCTCCGACGCCCGGTACGCCTCCTCCTCGGCGAGCAGCGCCCGGTAGTCGCCGAGCTCGGCCGGGACGTACGCGCCGCCGGCGGACAGCGAGGTGTAGACCTCGGCGGCGCGGCGGCTGATCATCGGGCCGCTGAAGCCGTCCTGGATGATGTGGTGCGCGCGGATGAACCAGCGGTGCAGGTCCGGCGCGAGCCGCAGCAGCGCCGTGCTGAACAGCCGCCCGCCGTCCAGCGGCAGCGGCTCGGCCAGCCGCGCGCGCATCCACGCGCGCGCGGCGGCGTCCGGGTCGGGCTCGCCGGACAGGTCCACGAGCGGGATCGACACGGAGGCGTCCGGGTCGAGGACCTGGCGGACGGCCCCGTCCGCCTCCACGAGCCGCGCGTTCATCGCGAGCACCTCGTGCGCGCCGAGCCGCGCGACGCGGTCGAACAGCGCGTGGTCGAGCGGTCCCTCGATCTCGATGTACTGCGCGATGTGAATCGGCGTTTCCGGCGCCAGCTGCTGCGCGTACCAGACGCTCTGCTGAGCGGCCGAAAGGGGAACGTACTCGGTGGGCATCAAGCAGCACTTTCCCGGTCGAAGGGGATTTCCTTTACGCCCGGCATCGGAACCGGCAGGGCACCGGCGGGCAGAAATTCAAAAAGCATGACCACAGAACTGATCGGGCTTGCCCCGTCCCCTTTCACCCCGAGCCTGCGCCGGGAACGCGATCGGCCCGCACTTTCCCGGAGTCAACGCCCTGTGTTCCCGCCAATACAGAGCGCCGCCGCTTTCCGCGCTCGACCGGAACCGCCCTCGACCCGTGTTCTACTCAGGAGTAGCGAGGTCACAGTCAACCAGCCTGTCACATGCCTCGCAATCCCCTCATAAGTAGAAGTTGGCCGGTCGCATTGCTAACGGGAGTGACAAAACGGCGGGCCCGCGCCGCGGGTCACCGCCGCCGCGACGCTCATCGGATGACAAAGGTTGACAACCGGATCGGCCCACACCGGTCACGCAGTGTGATCGTCAGCGGGCGGGGTACTCGTGCACGACCACCGCGGCGGCGCGCACCCCGGGGTGCCGCTGCAGCACCGCCTCGATCTCGCCCAGCTCCATCCGCACCCCGGCGATCTTGACCTGCCGGTCGACGCGGCCGAGGTACTGCAGGGTGGGCCGGTCCTCGCCGCCCGCGCCCGCCGGGAGCAGCTTCACCGCGTCGCCCGTCCGGTACAGGCGGCCCGTCGGGGACGCCGGGTCGAACGGGTCGCGGTAGAACGCCTCGCGGGTCCGCTCGTCGTTGCCGAGGTAGCCGCGCCCGACGACGACGCCGCCGACGAACAGCTCGCCGGTCTCGCCGACGTCGCAGGCGGACCAGGCCCCCTCGTCCTCGCGCAGCACGTACAGGCGCGCGTTGACGATGGGCGTGCCGATCGGGAGCCGCAGGAGCTCCAGGTCGCCGGCCGTCACGGTGTGGTGGGTGACGTCGTCGGAGCACTCGGTGGGGCCGTAGGCGTTGAGGAGCCGGGCGTGCGGCATCGCCTCCAGCCAGCGGCGGGACAGTTCGGCGGGGAGTTCCTCGCCGGTGGCGATCATCCAGCGCAGGCCGGTCAGCGAGCCGGGGGCGAGGTCGTCCAGCAGGTGCCTGACCATGGTGGGGACGAGCTCGACGACCGTGATGCCGCGGTCGTCCACGGCGCGGGCGAACGCGGCCGGGTCGTGCCCGACCTCGTCGCCGATCACGTCGATCCGGCCGCCGATCAGGAGCGGGCAGAGCATCTGCCAGATCGAGATGTCGAAGCCGAGCGGGGCGGTGAACGCGACGGTGTCCGCGCCGGTCAGCTCCAGGTCGATGATCTTCGCCCAGAGGTGGTTGAGCATGCCCTGGTGCTCGACGACCGCGCCCTTCGGACGGCCGGTCGAGCCCGAGGTGAACAGCACGTACCGGGGCTGGTCGGGGGCGGTCGGGCGGGGCTCGCCGGGCCAGGGCGCCAGGCCGCGCGCCGCGGCCGCGTCGACGACCCGGCAGCCGGCCTCCGCCGCGCCCGCCAGCAGGGCCGGGGCGGTGCGCGGGGCGTCCACCGCGACCAGCACGGACGCGCCCGCCTGGGCGAGGACGTCGCGGACGCGCCCGGCGGGCCACGTCTCGTCCGCCGGCACGTACAGGGCCCCGACCAGCTCGATCGCCAGGAACGCGGCGATGACCTCGGCGCGGCGGCCGCCGCCGACGCCGACGACGGTGCCGGGCTCGACGCCCTCCGCCGCCAGCAGCGCGGCGAGCCGGCGGGCCTCGGCGGCGAGCTCGGCATAGGAGAGCGTGCGGGGCCCGTCGGCGACCGCCGGCCGGTCCCGCTCGGCGGCGAACCGCTCCACCCGCGTGATGACCGGGTCGCCGAGGTCGACCTCCCGCTCGCGGAGCATCCCGTGCCGGGCGGCCAGCTCCCGGGCCCGCTCCACCTCGGCCGCGGGCACGTCCAGGGCGGGCAGCCCGGCCGTGGGCAGCAGCCGGTCCGCGGCGGGTCCGCGAGCAGTCATCATTACTCTCCGTGATGTAGAACCACTCCGCTGTAACAGCAATACAAGCGGAGCCATAGCTTATGTCCGGCACCTGCCAGAAGCATCTCGCATTCCAACCTACCAACGAGTAATCAGGGGGTTGCGACGGCAACTTGCTCGCGGGTACGGTGAGGCTCCGCATGGCTCTGGCGTGAAGCCCGGCGGCGAACTCGGGGGAAGATGAGGGAATTGTTTCTTCATTTGAGGGTGGACGCGTGCCGATAATCACCTCGCCGCAGGAATTCAATGTCGACGACCTTTACGTCGATCTGCGGCCCGTTATAAAACGGCCGCTCTACCTGAAATGCGAGGGCTTTAATTTCGCCGGCTCGGTCAAGCTGAAGGCGGCCGCCGCGATGGTCGAGGCGGCCGAGCGCGACGGCGCGCTCACCGCCGGCTCGGTGATCGTCGAGTCGTCGTCCGGCAACCTCGGGATCGCGCTCAGCCTCATCGCCGCGAGCCGCGGCCTGCGGTTCGTCTGCGTCACCGACCCGCGCTGCAACCCCGCGTCGATGCGGGTCATGCGGGCGCTCGGCGCCGAGGTCCGGGTCGTCTCCGACCGGGACGCCAACGGCGGGTACCTCGGCGGCCGGATCGCCTACGTCCGGAGCCTGTGCGAGTCCGACGAGCGGTACGTGTGGCTGAACCAGTACGCCAACCGCAACAACTGGATGGCGCACTACCGCGGGACCGCGCCGGCGATCGACCGCGAGTTCCCCGACCTGGAGGTTCTCTTCGTCGGCGCGGGCACCACGGGCACCCTGATGGGCTGCGCCCGCTACTTCCGCGAGCACCGGCGCCCGGTCACGATCGTGGCGGTCGACGCGGTCGGCTCCGTCACCTTCGGCGGCATCCCCGAGCGGCGCATGGTGCCGGGCCTCGGCACCAGCAGCAAGCCCGCCCTGGTGGACGAGTCGTTCATCGACGACGTCGTGCACGTCGCCGAGCCCGACACCATCCGGACCGTGCACGCCCTCGCCGCCCGCGGGTTCCTGTTCGGCGGCTCCACCGGCACCGTCGTGTCCGGCGCGTCCCGCTGGCTGGACGCCAAGTACCCCGGCGAGGACCCGGTCGCCGTGGCGATCGCCCCCGACCTCGGGGAGCGCTACCTGGACTCCATCTACGCGGAGGGCTGGGTGCGCGAGCACTTCGGCGACCTGCTCGCAGACCCCGCCGGTATCCTCGGCGACTGATCATCGAGAAAAGACGGAGTTTTCCACCATGACGCAGGTTCCGGCATTCGCCGTGGTCTCCGGCGCGCAGGTCCACGAGGCCGTCGCCGGGCGCGAGGAGCAGGTCACCCGGATGGTCGAGGCGGCCTACCGGCTGCACGGCGAGGGGCTGACCGTCAACCCCGACTCCTACTTCCTGCGGTTCCCGGACCGCCCGTCCGACCGGATCATCGCCCTGCCCGCCTCGGTCAAGGGCGACGTCGGCGTGCACGGGATCAAGTGGATCTCCAGCTTCCCCGGCAACGTCGCGGGCGGCATCCCGCGCGCCTCGGCCGTGCTGATCCTCAACGACGCCGACACCGGCTACCCGTTCGCGTGCCTGGAGAGCTCGATCATCTCCGCGGCCCGCACCGCCGCCTCCGCCGCCCTCGCCGCCGCCGCCCTCGCCGACGCCCGCGGCGACCGCCCCCGCCGCGTCGGCTTCATCGGCGTCGGCCTCATCGCCCGCTACATCCACACCTACCTGGCGGGCAACGGCTTCGCGTTCGACGAGCTGGGCGTCCACGACCTCTCCCGCGAGCACGCCGAGGGGTTCCAGGAGTACCTGGAGCGCTCGGAGAAGGGCGAGATCACGATCCACGACTCGGCGGAGTCGCTGATCCGCGCGTCCGACCTGATCGTCTTCGCCACCGTCGCCGGCGAGCCGCACGTCCACGACCCGGCCTGGTTCGCGCACGCCCCGCTCGTCCTGAACGTGTCGCTGCGCGACCTCTCCCCCGAGATCATCCTGTCGGCCTACAACGTGGTGGACGACGTCGAGCACTGCATGAAGGCCAACACGTCCCCGCACCTGGCCGAGCAGAAGGCCGGCAACCGCGACTTCGTCGCCGGCACGCTCTACGACGTCCTCACCGGGGCGACGACCCCGCCCGCCGGCAAGCCGGTGGTCTTCTCCCCCTTCGGGCTGGGCGTCCTCGACCTGGCCGTCGCGAAGTACGTCTACGACCAGGTCAAGTCGTCGGGCGCTCTGCACACGGTCCCCGACTTCTTCTACGAACTGAAGCGCTACGGCTGACGCCCGGTGGCGGCGAGCGAGTCGAGCAGGGCGAGCGCCTCGCCGTGGACGGCGGCTGGACCGCCCAGTGATCAGAGCCCGATGTTGCTCTTGGCGCCCATGTAGGAGCCCGCGCCGGGCCACCCGGCGCGGGCCAGTTCCGCGAACCGGTCGCCGAACCCCAGCGCCGCCAGGTCGCCGAGCGGCACGAACCTCACCCCGCGGATCTCCCTGGTGTCGCCGCCGGCGACGTCCCCGGCCGTCCCGCCGAGGCGGCGGGCCTCGAAGGTGATGTGCAGGACGTGGGCGCCTCCGTCCGGCAGGTGGTCGCAGACGTAGAGCAGCCTGCCGGGCTCGACGTCCAGGCCGGTCTCCTCGCGCATCTCCCTGACCAGGGCGTCCGCCAGGGGCTCGCCCTCCTCGACCTTCCCGCCGGGCAGCGACCACGACCGCCCGGTATCGGTGTCCTGGTCGAGCAGGAGGACGCGCTCGTCCTCGACGACGATTCCGGTGACCCGAACCAGCATCCCCGCAACCTACCGAAGCGGCCGGCGGCGAGCACCGTCCCGAGTCAATCGTTGGCCCGGCCAACGAGTTGTGTTAGCGTTGGCGCTACCAACATTGGTTCGGCCAACGCTTGGCCGTCCGCATCCGGGGAGTCGCGATCATGATCAAGCCGTTCCGCATCGACGTTCCGCAGGCCGACCTCGACGATCTGGCCGACCGGCTCGCCCGCACCCGCTGGCCCAACGAGGTCGAGGGCGCCGGGTGGGACTACGGCTTCCCGCTGGCGCGGCTCAAGGAACTGGCCGAGTATTGGCGCACCGGCTACGACTGGCGCGAGCACGAGGCGGAGCTCAACGAGCTGCCGCACTTCACCACCGAGATCGACGGGCAGAACATCCACTTCGTGCACGTGCGGTCGGCGAAGCCGGACGCGCTCGCGCTGATCCTCACGCACGGCTGGCCCGGGTCGTTCCTGGAGTTCCTCGGCGTGATCGAGCCGCTGTCGCGGGACTTCCACCTGGTGATCCCGTCCATTCCGGGCTACGGGTTCTCCGGGCCGACCCACGAGCGCGACTGGGGCGTCCCCCGGATCGCGCGGGCCTGGGCGGAGCTCATGCACCGGCTCGGGTACGAGCGCTACGGCGCGCAGGGCGGCGACTTCGGGTCCGGCATCTCGCTGGCGCTCGGCGCGGCGGCGCCCGAGCGGGTCGTCGGGGTGCACGTCAACTACCTGCCGACCCGTCCGGACCCGGACGCCGGCGTCACGCTGACCGAGGCCGACGAGGCCCGGCTGGACACGGTCCGGAAGCTGATGGCGAACCGCCCGCCCTACCAGGCGCTGCAGGCCCTCACCCCGCAGACCATCGGCTACGCGCTGACCGACTCGCCGGTCGGCCAGCTGGCCTGGATCGCCGAGCGGTTCGCGCAGTGGACCGACCCGGCCACACCGGTCGACGACGACCGGATGCTGACCGACGTCTCGCTGTACTGGCTGACCGCCACCGCGGCCTCCTCGGCGCGGCTGCACCACGACGCGCCGCGGGGGCAGGCCGCGCCGTGCCGGGTGCCGGTCGGCGTGGCGGTGTTCGCGCACGACATCACGCAGTCGGTGCGGCCGCTGGCCGAGCGGCTCTACGACATCGGGCACTGGTCGGAGTTCGACCGCGGCGGCCACTTCGCCGCGATGGAGGTGCCGGAGCTGCTCTCCGCGGACGTCCGGGACTTCTTCCTCAAGCGGGACGCCTGAGAGGGGCGGGCCGGCCGCGCGTCGCTGCTCGCGGCCGGCCGCGCGTCAGACCTCGATGACCACCTTGCCGGGGACGCCCCGCTGCTTGGCCTCGAACGCCTCGCGGGTCTCGGCCAGCGGGTACACGGCGCCGACATGGGCGCGGAGCCGGCCGGCCTCCGCCCGCTCGGCGAGCTCGGCGAGCTGGCCGCGGTCGGGTTCGACGATGAAGAAGACGGCGCGCCCGTCCGGCGGCTCGACCGGCGGCGGGGCCGTGATCGAGACCAGCGCGCCGCCCGGCCTGATCCGGCTCGCGGAGCGGGCGAGCAGGTCGCCGCCGATGGTGTCGAAGATGACGTCGACGGGCTCGACGGCGTCCTCGAAGCGCTCGCTCTCCACGTCGACGAAGGCGTGCGCGCCCATCCGCAGCGCGACCTCGGCGGCGCGGGCCCGGCCGGTGGCGATGACGTGCGCGCCCGCGTCGCGGGCCAGCTGGACGGCCAGGCTGCCGGTGCCGCCTCCCCCGCCGTGCACGACGACGGTCTGCCCCGCGCGCAGCCCGCCGTGGACGAACAGCGCCTGCCAGCACGTCAGGCCGGCGAGCGGCAGGGCGGCCGCCTCGGTGAACGACAGCGACGCGGGCATCGGCGCGAGGTTGCGCGCCTCGACGGCGACGTACTCGGCCGCCGCGCCGTCGCGGTGCCAGTCGGTCAGGCCGAACACGCGGTCGCCCACGGCGAACCCGGCGGTGCCGTAGGCGACGTCGGCGACCACGCCGGCGACGTCGTGGCCGGGGACCGACGGCGTCCGGTCCCGCCCGGCCCGGTCGACCCACGTGCCGGGCCAGTCGAGTTCGTCGGGGACGAACCCCGCCGCGCGCACCTGCACGACGACGTCGCCGGTGGCCGCGTAGGGGCGCGGCGCGTCCTCCAGGACCAGGCCCTCGCCGTCGCCGTCGGGGCTCTTGTGTATGCGTACAGCTCTCATGAATGACCTCCCGGAGATGGCTTCCCCAGGAAGACGGCGATGCACCGGGCCGCGTGACAGAGGTGCCGCTCCGGGCCCATAGAACGAGTCCCAGTGGGCACGTTTTGTCTATGGATGAGCGAGATGTCGGACGTGGGGACGTCCAGGAGCTGTCGGACTTCGAGCTGATCGTGTACGAGACCGTGGCGGAGATCGACAAGGAGCGCGGCGCGGCGGACTTCGAGACGATCGGGGCGCTGGTCGAGGCGCCCGAGGAGGATCTGTGGGCCGCGCTCGGCCATCTGGTGTCGATCAACCACCTGCACTCGACCAGCGAGGGCTACGTGCTCGGGCCGCACGACTGGGCGCCCTGACCGTCCCGCTGGATGGGAACCCCAGTGAACCGGGCCGGCGGCGCGCGGCACCATGGCCCGGTACGACTGGGACGCGTGTGGGAGGCCGCCGGAATGAAGCTCGTCGTCACCGAGGAACAGCGGGAGCTGCGCGACGCGCTGCGGCGCTTCTTCGCCGACCGGTCCCCCGCCGCCGAGGTGCGGCGGCTGATGGAGACGGCCGCGGGCTACGACCCGAAGGTCTGGGCGCAGATGGCCGAGCAGCTCGGGCTGCAGGGCCTCGCGATCGCCGAGGAGCACGGCGGCGCCGGGTTCGGGGTGCGGGAGCTGGCCGTCGTGTTCGAGGAGATGGGGCGGGCGGTCGTGTGCGCCCCCTTCCTCGCGACGATCACCGCGGCGGCGGCGCTGGAGGCCGGTGAGGGCGGGCACGACCTGCTGCCCGGCATCGCGGACGGCTCCGCCATCGCGACGCTGGCGGTGGCCGAGGACGGCGGGTCCTGGGACCCGGGCGACGTGGCGGCCGTGTTCGAGGACGGCGCGGTCAGCGGCACCAAGAACTTCGTCCTGGACGGCCACATCGCCGACGTGGTCCTGGTCGCGGCGCGCGGCGCCGACGGCGTCGGCCTCTATGCCGTGGAGGACGTCCCGCGCCTCGTCCGGACGCCCGTCGTGACGCTCGACCAGACGCGCAAGCTGGCCCGGATCGAGTTCGACGGCGTCCCGGCGCGGAGGGTCGGCGGGCGCGACGCCCTGCTCAGGGCGCTGGACGTCGCGGCGGTCGCGCTGGCCGCCGAGCAGCTCGGCGGCGCGCAGCGGACCCTGGACATGACGGTCGAGTACGCGAAGGTCCGGCACCAGTTCGGCCGCCCGATCGGGTCGTTCCAGGCGATCAAGCACCGGTGCGCGGACATGTTCGTGCTGGTGGAGTCGGCGCGGTCGGCGGTGCTGAACGCGGCGGCCGCCGCCGACGAGGCCCCGGAGGAGCTGCCGGCCGCGGCCGCGCTGGCGAAGGCGTACTGCTCGGACGCCTACTTCCACACGGCGGGCGAGGCGATCCAGCTGCACGGCGGCATCGGCTTCACCTGGGAGCACGACGCGCACCTGTACTTCAAGCGCGCCCAGGGGTCGCGGCAGCTGTTCGGCGCGCCGGACCGGCACCGCGAGCGGCTCGCCGCCCTCGCCGGGCTCACGGGTGCAGCCGCAACCCCTTGAGCACCTTGTCCACGCCGTTCTTCGGCCCGTGCACGGCGAACCCGACCAGGGGCATCTCGCCGGCGGTGACGGCGCGGACGGTCGCGCGGTTCGCCTCGTCGTGGCCGGTCTTGAACATGTCCTCGATGTAGACGGCGATGTCCATCCCCCGGGCGAGGGCGCGCGCGTGGGTCTGCGCGATCGCGGCGGTGTCCGCCTCGTAGACCAGCACGGGCTGCCGGAACATCGCCAGGTACCGGTTGCCGGACGCGTCCTCGTACGGCTCGCCGATCACGCCGGGGACGCCGCCCGCCACCGCGCCGGCGAGGAACGCGGTCACGTTGAGCCGCTGCCACGCGGCCAGGTCGTCCCGGACCACGATCCCGATCTTGGTGTCGAAACGCATGCCGGACAGGGTGCCCCGGCGGGCGGCGGCCCGTCTTGAACGCTCGTGCGCGACACTGGGACACGTGGACTGGAGCCGGTACTGGCGGTCGCCCGACCGCCCCCTGGAGGCGATGCACGCCCACTTCGAGCGGCACGTGTACCACCGGCACAGCCACGAGACGTACTCGTTCGGCGTGACCGAGGACGGCTACCAGGCGTTCCGCTGCCGGGGCGGCGCGCACACCAGCGCGGCCGGGATGGTCATCGCGTTCAACCCCGACGACCCGCACGACGGCCACGCCGCCGACGAGCTGGGCTTCACCTACCGGATCGTCCACATCGGCCCCGAGCTGGTCGCGGACGTGCTGGCCGACATCGCGGGACGGGCGGCCGGGCTCCCGCTGTTCGGCTCCCCCGTCGTCGAGGATCCCGTGCTGGCGCGGAACCTGCGCGGCCTGCACGCGGCGCTCCTCGGCGGCGCGACGGCGCTGCGGCGGGACGAGCTGCTGACCGCGACGGTCGGCGCGATGGTCGCCCGGGCCGCCACCCGGCGCTCGCGCGTGTCGGAGGCCGGCGGCGTCGCCGAGCGGGCCAGGCGGCGCCTGGAGGAGGCGTACCTGGACGACGTCGGCGCCGACGAGCTGGCCGCGGCGGCGGGCTGCAGCCGGTTCGCGCTGTACCGGGCGTTCCGGCGGGAGTACGGGATGGCGCCGAGCGACTACCAGCGGCAGCTCCGGCTGCGCGCCGCGCGCCGCCTCCTCGCCCGGGGCGACGCCGCCGGGGACGTCGCGGCCCGCACGGGCTTCGCCGACCAGAGCCATCTGACGCGCTGGTTCGTCCGCTGCTACGGCATGACGCCGGGCCGCTTCCAGCGTGCCGGTTGAACCCGGTTGAGGAAGAATGCCCGCCATGAGACGGGCGAGCGGGGCGATGTTCGGGCTGGCGTACGGCGACTCCCTGGGGGCGCCGACCGAGTTCCTCACCATGAAGCAGATCCGCCGGCGCTTCGGCGACCACGGGCCCACGCAGCTCAACGGCGACCCGGCGCTCGTCACCGACGACACGCAGATGGCGATCGCGGTCGGCCTGGCCCTCCTCGACGCCCTGGCGAACCCGCCGTTCACCCCCGACCTGATCATCCCGATGTGGCGGCGCCGGTTCGTCGACTGGCTCAACAGCCCCGACAACAACCGCGCGCCCGGCAACACGTGCCTGCGCGCCTGCCGCAACCTGGAGGCCGGGCGGCCCTGGGTGAAGGCCACGGTGGCGGGCTCCAAGGGCTGCGGCGCCAACATGCGCGTCGCGCCGGTGGGCCTCGCGCCCGGCCTGACCGACGAGACCCGCGCCGCGGCGTCCCAGCTCCAGGCCGCCCTCACCCACGGCCATCCGACCGGGCTGGCGGCGAGCGAGCTGACCGCGTTCGCCGTCCGGTGGCTGGCCGACGGCATGGCCCCCGCCGACCTGCCCGCGGCGCTCCGCGCCCGCTGCCACGAGCAGCGCACGACGTACCACGGGCGCTGGCTCGGCGACCTGTGGAAGCAGCCGGGGATGGACGCCCCCGAGACGTTCATCGCGCGCGGCTGGGACGAGTGCCTGGCCGTCCTCGACCGGCTGGACGAGGCCGTCGCCCGCGGCGACCGGGCGTCCGACCCCTGCGAGGTCACCGGCGCGGGCTGGATCGCGGAGGAGGCGCTCGCGACCGGGCTGCTGTGCTTCCTGCTGTTCCCGGACGAGCCGGTCGAGGCGATCCGGCGCGGCGCCGCCAGCTCCGGCGACTCCGACTCGATCGCGTGCCTGGCCGGCTCCTTCGCGGGCGCGCACCTCGGCATGGACGCCTGGCCGGACGAGTGGCGCGCCCGCATCGAGTACGCCTCCGACCTGGCGAAGATCGGCGAAGCCTGGGACTGACCCCGCCGGGCCGGCTCAGGACGCGGACCAGCCCGTCCAGGCGTCGATCGTGACGGCGATGACCGGGCCCTCGGGCGGGCGGTCGCGGTACTGGGCGTAGCGGTCCGCGAGGAGCGCGACGGGCTCGGCCATGCGCGCGGGGTCGTCGACGACGGCCGCGCGGCCGTCCACGCGGACCCACCACAGGCGGTCCCAGTCGTCCTCGTAGTGGTCGGCCAGCAGCGCCACGCGCGGGTTGGCGCGGATGTTGGCGAGCCGCCGCAGGTCGCGGCTGCTCTTCGGCTTGTGGTCGACGGCCGTGTAGACCGAGCCCCGGTGCACGGCGAAGGTCACCGGCACGAGGTGCGGGCGCGCGTCCTCGCCCACGGTCGCCAGGCGCGCGACGGGGGCGGTCGCCAGCAGCCGGCGCGCCTCGTCCGGTGGAAGCTTCGGCACCCCCTCACCCTGCCATGTCCAGTCCCGGAAGTCCGCTTCAGTCCTGGAAGTCCGGCGGGCGGTGCTCCTTGCGGGCCTTGATCGCCTCTTCGAAGTTGCGGGTGGTGAGGCGGACGTAGAGCTGGGCGAGGCCCTCCTGGCCCATGTGCGCGTCGAGGCTCGCGGCGTCCAGGCTCGACCACAGCATCCGCTTCGTCAGTTCCACGCCGGGGCGGCTGAACCCGGCGATCCGCTCGGCGAGGTCGTAGCAGGAGTCGAGGAGCTTGTCGCCGGGGACGACGCGGGACAGCAGCCCGATGCGCTCGGCCTCGGCGGCGTCGACGTCCCGGCCGGACAGCATCAGCTCGAAGGCGCGGGACGAGCCGATCGCGCGCGGCAGCAGGTAGCTGAGGCCGAGCTCGCTCGCGGTGAGGCCGTTGTTGATCCCGGCGGCGCGGAACAGCGCGGTGTCGGAGCCGAGCCGGATGTCGGCGGCCAGCGCCAGGCAGAGCCCGCCGCCGATCGCCGGGCCGTTGACGGCCGCGATCACCGGCTGGTGGACGCGGCGCATCGCCCGGACCACGTCGTCCAGCAGCTCCATGGAGCGCAGCGCGATGGTCGGCAGCGTCAGCCCGTCGATGCCGGGGATGTCGCCGGGGTTCTCCAGGTCGGCGCCCGAGCAGAAGCCGCGCCCGGCGCCGGTGACGACGACGGCGCGGGTGTCGTTGTCGCGGCTCACCTCTTCGAGGGCCTCGCGGAACGGGACCATCACGTCGAAGGCCATCGCGTTCATGCGCTCGGGCCGGTCGAGGGTGATGAGGGTGATGTGCGGGCGCGGCTTGTCGATCAGGACGAAGGGCAAAGCGGGCCTCCCGGAGACAACCTAACAAGCGTTAGGTTACACGCGGGAACTCCGGCGGGGTGAGGCCGCGCTCGACCACCTTCGCCAGCTCCTCCTCGGTCAGGATCCGCGGCTCCCCGATCGTCCTGGCCCGCACGTAGACGCCGCACAGCCATTCGAGGAGCCGCGCGTTCTCGAACGCCTCGTCCAGATCACGGCCGATGGTGACGCCGCCGTGGTTGGCCATCAGCGCCGCGCGCTTGCCGCCCGCCATGGCCTTCCGGACGTTCTCCGCCAGCTCCGGCGTCCCGTAGGTGGCGTACTCGGCGACCTTCACCACACCGCCCAGCAGCAGGGTGTTGTAGTGGATCGGCGGCAGCTCGGACATGGTCGTCGCGACCACGGCGCCGTAGGTCGAGTGGGTGTGCACGATCGCCGCGGCGGGAGTCGCCTCGTAGAGCGCGAGGTGCATGGGCGTCTCGGACGACGGCGCCCGCTCCCCCTCGACGAGCCGGCCGGACAGGGTCACCACCGGGCAGTCGGCGGGCTCCATCCGGTCGAGCATCATCCCGCCGGGCGTGACCGCGACGAGGTCGCCCGAGCGGACGCTGATGTTGCCCGACGCGCCCGTCACGAGGCCGGTCCCGGCGAGCCGCCGGCCGATGGCGCACAGCTCGCGCCGTTCATCGTTCAACAACATGCGAATACCTCTCACGTTCCCCGGCCGCATTGCGTACGCTACGGCCCTGACGATCATTAAGGGGCCTGTCATGACCGTTGTCACACTCGGCGCGCACATCCTGGACGTGCTCGCCCGCCCCGTCGAGGGCATCCCGGACGGGCAGGACACCGTCGTCGTGGAGCAGATCCGCGCCACCGCCGCGGGCGCCGCCGCCGGGACCGCCGTCGCGCTCGCCCGGCTCGGCAACGACGTCATCTCGGTCGGCGCGATCGGCGACGACGACCTCGGCGACCTGCTCGTGGCGATCATGACACGGAACGGGGTGGACGCGACCGGGCTCGTCCGGCGGACGGCCGACCAGACCAGCGCGTCGATCCTGCCGATCCGGCCGGACGGCGGGCGGCCGAGCTTCCACGTCCCCGGCGCGAACCTCACCCTCACCACCGGCGCGGTCGGCCCCGGGCTGCTCGGCGCGGCGGGCTTCGTGCACCTCGGCGGGCCGGACGTCACGTTCGGGCTCAACGACCCGGCCTTCTTCGAGATGCTCGGCGCCGCCCGCCGCACCGGCACCGTCGTCACGATGGACCTGCTGTCCAACCTGCCCGACCTGCTGGCCGGCGCCGCCGCCTTCCTCCCGCACGTCGACCACTTCCTGCCGAACGAGGAGCAGGCCGCCGCGATGACCGGGGAGAGCGACCCGGAGAAGGCCGCCGCCGCGCTGCTCGGCCAGGGCCCGCGCACGGTCGTCGTCACGCTCGGCGCGGAGGGCAGCCTCGTCGCGACCGCCGGCGGCGTGCACCGGCTGCCCGCCCTGCCGGTCGAGGTCGTCGACACGACCGGCTGCGGCGACGCGTACTGCGCCGGGTTCATCACCGGGCTCGCGCACGGGAAGGACGTCCCGGAGGCGGCGCGCTGGGGCACGGCCGCGGCGGCGACCGTCGCCCAGGGGCTCGGCTCCGACGCGTGCCTCACCGGCCTGGACGCGGTCCTCGCGCTGCTGGACTGACCGGTCAGATCTTCTGCTCCCGGCCCGCCCAGTACGGGTCGCGGAGCAGCCGCTTGTAGAGCTTGCCGGTCGGGGTCCTCGGCATCTCCTCGACGAAGTCGACCGAGCGGGGCGCCTTGTACCCGGCGAGCGACGCGCGCACGTGCTCGATCAGCTCCCCGGCGAGCGCCTCGGACGGCGCGGCGCCGCCGGAGAGCTCGACGGCGGCCTTCACCTGCTCGCCGAACTCCTCGTCCGGGACGCCGAACACCGCCACGTCCCGGACGGCCGGATGGGTGATCAGCACCCCCTCGATCTCGGCCGGGTAGATGTTCACCCCGCCGCTGATGATCATGTCGATGGCGCGGTCGGCGAGGAACAGGTAGCCGTCCTCGTCGAGGTAGCCGACGTCGCCGGTGGTGAACAGGCCGTCGGCGCGGTGCACCGAGCGGGTCTTCTCCTCGTCGCCCCAGTACTCGACGTCGTCGCCGCTGGTGTAGCGGAAGTAGATCCGGCCGCGCTCGCCGGGCGCGGCCGGCGCGCCGTCCTCGCGCAGGACGTGGACCTCCGTCGTCGGCAGCGGCAGGCCGACGCTCCCGGGCTTCTTCAGCCACTCCTCGGCGGTGATGACGCTGTTCACCGACGCCTCGGTGGACCCGTAGTACTCGTGCACGACCGGCCCCAGCCAGTCGATCATCTGCCGCTTCACCTCGGGCGAGCAGGGCGCGGCGCCGTGCCAGACCGCCGCGAGGCTCGACCCGTCGAAGGCCGCGCGGACCTCCTCGTCCAGCCGCAGCAGCCGGACGAACTGGGTCGGGACGAGGTGCACGTTCGTGACGGCGTGCTCGTCGATGAGCCGCAGCGCCGCGGCCGGGTCGAAGTCGCGCCGCATCACCACCGGCCGGCCCCGGAGCAGGAACACCAGCGACCACAGCCACTGCGCCGAGTGGTACACCGGGCCGACGAGCAGCGACCGGCCGTCCGGCGGGATCCGGAGCACCTCGGCGAACACGTCGCCGATGAGGCTCGCCGTCTCGATCGGGGCGCCCGCGCCGAGCTGCTTGCGGTTCACGCCCTTCGGGCGGCCCGTGGTGCCCGAGGTGTAGAACATCGGGAAGCCCATCACCGGGTCGGCGATCTCCTCACGCTCCCCGGTCGCGAGGAACTCCTCGTAGGGGGTGAAGCCCTCGACGGCGCCGCCGAACGCGACGCGGGCCCCGAGGTCGAGGCCCGCGGACGCCTCGCGGGCCGTCCCGCCGAACGCGTCCTCGGAGAACAGGGCGCGGGCGCCGGAGTCGGTCAGGACGTAGCGCAGCTCGTCGGCCGTCCAGTGCCAGTTCACCATGACGTACCGGAGCCCGATGTGGCCGGCGGCGCACATCAGCTCGAAGTACTCGCGCCGGTTCCCCGAGTGGATCGCGATCGCGTCGCCGGCGGCCAGGCCCAGCCCGCGCAGCGCGTCCGCCAGCCGGCCGGTCCTGGCGTCCAGCTCCCGCCACGTGGTGCTTCCGTGCTCGTCGGTGAGGGCGGGTTCGTCCGGCTTGGCGTCGGCGTACGGGCGGAGCAGCGCGGCCATGGGCCACCTCCTGGAGCGCGGCAGGATCCTGTTCTGCGACTCTAGGACCGCTTCGCCCGAAAGGCCAGGTCAGGACGCGGACTGCCCGGCGGGCGCCCCGTACAGCACGGCGTCGGCGGCGCCCGCGAGCTGCTCCAGCCGGAACACCTCGGTGCGGTGGAACGGCGGCGCGCCCGTCCGGGCGGCGACCAGCGCGACCGCGCCCAGGGCGAGCGGGCAGACCGCGTACTGGGTGCCGTCCGGCGCGGTGAACGCGCGCGGCCGCAGCGGCTCCAGGTCCGGCAGGGCCGCGCCCGGCACGCCGCCGACGCTGGCGTGCACGAGCAGCATCGCGCCCTCCCCGGCGGGCTCGGCGAGCCCGGCCCAGTCGGCGCTGAGCAGGGCCGGGACGGCGTCGGCGAGGATCTCCATGCCGCGCTCGGGGACCGCCGCGACCTGCCCGATCACGGCCGCGTCCGGGAAGGCGCCCTGCGGCTCCAGCGTCGGCCAGATCCCGACGACGTCCACCCCGGCGACCGAGCCGAGGCCCTCCACCAGCCGCTCGATGCCCGCTCCCGCGGGCCAGGCGACGGTGAAGTCGTCCATCGCCCGGCCGGCGCCGCGCTCCAGCACCGCCATCTGCACGACGTCGGCGCCCGCCGCGCCGAGGATGCGGGCCACCTGCCCGAGCGTCCCCGGCCGGTCCGGCAGCCGGACGCGTATCCGCAGCAACATCGCCACCTCCAGTCTCCCCGCGAGCGGTTCCCCGCGAGCCGTTTCCCCAGGAGCGGGGTCCGTCCGAGCCATCAGTCTGGGCGAGGGCCGTTTCCCCGGTGTTACCCCTACGTGTCGGCCAGAGAAAGAGAAGCGGCAAGAGTCGGTGCTGGAATGACGGGCACGCGTCAAACTAGAGTCCAGACAAGGTCATCGTCAGACCTGTCATACGCACGCCGTCCAGCATTAAGGTGACTGCACGTGTCGAGGGACGGGGAACCCCCAGTCAACGATGGCTCCGGGGCCGAGCCGGAGCAGGGCGCCGGCGGGGACGGGGACGAGGGCGCGGCGTTCCGCGCCGACGTCCGGGACGCCCTGGCCGGGCTCGCCGCGCGGCTCGACCGCGAGCACGAGCGGGCGGCGCACCGCGAGGCGGTGATCGACCGGCTGCACGAGGAGAACCAGCGGCTGCGGCGTGGGGAGCTGCAGCACCTGCTGGAGCCCGTCCGCACCGCGCTGTACCGGGTGCACGACCAGGCACGCCGCGAGTCCGGGCGGCTCGCCGCGCCGGGCGCCGCCGAGCCGCCCGACCCCGGCCAGACCGCGCTGCTGCTGGCGGCGCTCGCCGACGACGTCGCGGACGCGCTGGCGCGGCTCGGCGTCGAGCGGTTCACGGTCGAGCCCGGCGCCCCCTACGACGCCTCCCGGCACCGCCCGGTCGCGGTCACGCCCGTCGCCGACCCGCTCGCCGACGGCACCGTCACCGCCGTCCAGTCCGACGGCTTCGAGCAGGGCGGCAAGGTGCTGCGCAAGGCGGCGGTCAGCGTCGGCAAGCTCGACCGGGACGCCGGCGGCGCGGGCGCGAAGGACGGCGCGGGCGCGAAGGACCTGGAGCCCGCCGGCAGGGCCGCCCGGGGGAGCCGCGAGGGAGCGGGCCGCGACGGGGCGGAGCGCGGCGAGACGATGAACTCAGGACTCGGGACCGACAGGTGAGAGGGACATGGCTGTCTACGGGATCGACCTCGGAACCACGTACTCCTGCATTGCCTCGATCGACGACGTAGGGCGGCCCTCGGTCCTGCGGAACCTGGAGGGCACCGACACCACGCCGTCCGTCGTCTTCTTCGAGAGCGGCGAGAACGTCGTCGTCGGCGCCACCGCGAAGGACACCGCGGTCCTGGAGCCCGATAACGTCGTCAGCCTGGTCAAGCGGGACATGGGCCGCGACGTGACGCGGCCCGTCCACGGGATCGACTTCACGCCGGAGGAGGTGTCGGCGTTCATCCTGCTGAAGCTCGCGACGGACGCGCGCACCACCACCGGCGAGGACGCCCGCGACGTCGTCATCACCGTGCCCGCCTACTTCGGCGCGGCCGAGCGCGACGCGACCCGCAAGGCGGGCCGGATCGCCGGGCTGAACGTCATCGACATCGTGTCCGAGCCGATCGCCGCTGCGATCACCTACGGCGTGCTCAACCCCGAGCAGGACCGCACGATCCTGGTCTACGACCTCGGCGGCGGGACGTTCGACACCACCGTCATCACGCTGCGCGACGGACACATCGAGGTGGTGTGCACCGACGGCGACCACGAGCTCGGCGGCGCCGACTGGGACGCGCGGCTCGTGGAGCACCTCGCCGAGCGGTTCCGCGAGGAGCACCCCGACGCGGGCGACCCGCTCGACGACAAGCAGACCGAGCAGCAGCTCCGCCGCGACGCCGAGGACGCCAAGAAGGCCCTCACCACCCGCACGTCCCAGACGGTGCGGGTGATGCACGCCGGGCGGGTCGCGGCGGTCGAGGTGACGCGGGAGAAGCTGGAGGAGCTCACCAAGGACCTCCTCGACCGCACCGTGGAGATCACCGGCCGGACGCTGTCGACGGCCGCCGAGAAGGGCGTGGACGACTACGACGACCTCGTCCTCGTCGGCGGGTCCACGAAGATGCCGGTGGTCGCGGCGCGGCTGCAGACCGAGCTCGGCCTGTCCCCCCGCCTGCAGGACCCCGACCTCGCGGTCGCCAAGGGCGCCGCCCTGTACGCGTTCGAGGAGACCTACCGGCGGCTCGTCCGGGAGGGCGCCGCCGACCGCGCCGAGGAGATGGCGAGCCGGGCGGGCCTGTCCGCCGAGCAGCAGAAGCAGATCGCCGGGCGGCAGATCAAGACGGTCGCCTCGCACGCGTTCGGGATCGTCGTGGTCGACCGGGAGACCGGCGCCGAGACGGTGGCGCACCTCGTGCACGCCAACGACGCGCTGCCCGCCGCGAAGACCGAGGACTTCTTCACCGTCTACGACGACCAGGCGTCCGCCGACATCCGGGTGATGGAGCAGGCCGGCGTCGTCGAGTCCGCCGACCTGATCGACAACACCGAGATCGCGACCGGGGAGATCCGCGTCCCGCCGGGCAAGAAGGCGGGCTGGCCGATCGGCGTCACGTTCGCGCTCGACGCCTCCGGGCTGCTGAACGTCACGGCCGTGGAGAAGGAGACCGGCGAGCGGCTGGAGCTGAAGGTGGACGTCGGCGGCATGTCGGAGGAGGAGGTCGAGCGGTCCCGCAAGGCCCTCTCCCGGGTCCAGGTGAGCTGAGCGGCCGGCCGGCCGCCCGGAGGCGCCCGTGACGTTCGACGACGACTACCGGCGGGACGTGCTGGAGCCCGCCCGGGCGGCGGGCGACCAGCCGCCCGAGGACCTGCGCGTCCGCTACGCGCTGGACGCTCCGCTCGACGCACTCGCCGGGGCGGCGGCTGGGTGACGCCCGCCCAGATCAGCGCCCTCCGCCCGGACGGCCTGCAGATGCTCTACCGGTTCGACCGCGCGGGCGACGCGTCCGAGCTCC